>CALMNY010000145.1 GCA_937872125.1 uncultured Candidatus Competibacteraceae bacterium
GGTGCAATGCCGAGGCGGCTTGACTCAGATTGGGCGGGTGCTGGAACACGCGATCCGCGAAACCCGGCGGCAGCGGGTCAATGCGCTGGCTCTGGTTGGCGACTGTCTGGAAGAACCGTTAGATCCGCTCTGTCATCTGGCTGGTCAACTGGGCCTGCTGGGAGTGCCCGTCTTTATGTTCCAGGAAGGTGGTGATCCTGACGCCAGGCTGGGTTTCCGGGAGATCGCCCGGCTGACGCGCGGCGCTTACTGCGCGTTTGATGCAGGCAGCGCCCATCAATTAGGTGAGCTGCTGCGCGCAGTGGCGATCTACGCAGTAGGTGGTCGTCTGGCCTTGACGGAATTTGGCAAGCGTCATGGCGGTCTTATCCAGCATTTGACTCAACAATTGTGAGTGGCGAATGCTGGTGCGAATACTGCTCATCGTCGCTGTGTTGATCGGTGGGTATTTCCTGGTCCGCCGCCTGCGGCGTTTCCCCTGGCGGGTGCAAGGTTCCCGTCTGGTCATCGCTATTGGAATAACAGTCTTCTTACTGCTATTAACAGTGCGCGGTGGTGCTGAGATCGCCTTGCCACTGTTGACCGTGCTGGCGCCATTGCTGGTGCGCTGGCTTAATACTCGTCCCCTGCCCTCTCCGGTTGATCCGGTGCAGCCGGGATTATCGGGCTGTTCCACGGTTACAACCCGCTTCCTGTCTATGGAGCTGGACCATGCGACAGGCGTAATGACCGGAAGGGTACTGGAAGGCCGTTTTGTTGGCCATTCGCTCCGGGATTTGCCGCTCCGGGATTTGTTGGCTTTATGGCGGGAGTGTCGGGTTGATACCCAGTCAGTGGCTGTTCTGGAAGCTTATCTGGATCGTCATGCGGATGCGAACTGGCGTGAACAGGCGCATGTTGCTGATCAGGCGGATAAGGTTTCCGGAACTATGGGCCGGGCTGAGGCGTATCAGATTCTGGGTGTACAACCGGAGGCGAGTCGTGAGGAGATTCAGGCCGCTTATCGTCGCCTGATTCAGCGCGTTCACCCGGATCACGGTGGGTCATCCTATTTGGCGGCGCGGTTGAATCAGGCGCGGGATGTTTTGCTGGGAGGTTTGGGTTAAAGGAGATGATGGTATAAAACGAAGCTTCTATCTTAAAGCTTCTGTCTGGACCGCTGGCGTTCTACCAGAGCCAGCCGTTTTTCATAGCACTCGCGCGCCAGAGCGATATCTTCCAGGAACCAGTCCAGCTCACTCATCAATAAAGCTTGTGGTCCATCCACCAGTGCTTTAGCCGGCGCTGGATGGAAATCCACCAGCACCATATTAGCTCCGGTGGCCACTCCCTGCGCGGTTGCATGCATCAGATCAGGAATGCTATCCGGAGCCCGTTCGCGGGAACCGACCGAATGGGAAGGATCTACACAGACCGGCATCCGGGTCAACCGCTTCACCACCGGCACATGGCTGAAATCCACCAGGTTGCGATGGGGATCGCCCATGTTGGTCTTAACCCCGCGTAAACAGAACACGACCCGCGAATTGCCCTCGCTGGCCAGATACTCAGCGGCATTAAGTGATTCGTTGAGGGTAATACCGAAGCCGCGTTTGAATAGCACCGGGTATTCCTGCTGACGCCCCACCGCTTTTAGCAATTCAAAGTTCTGGGTGTTACGGGTGCCGATTTGCACCATCACTCCGGTGGGCTGGCCCGCTTGTTTCAGGCTTTCATGGATTTCATCAACGTGGCTTTCGTGAGTCACCTCCATGGCGATGACTTTGATTCCGTATTTCCCGGCCAGGTCGAATACGTAGGGCAGACAATTCTTGCCGTGCCCCTGGAACGAATAGGGATTAGTGCGCGGTTTGTAGGCCCCCATGCGAGTACAGACCTGACCACGCTCGTGCAATGCCTTGAGCATGATTTCGACGTGTTCGGGGGTATCCACTGCGCACAGACCAGCAAAAACATGTAGTGTATCCTGGCTGAAGAGCACCCCGTTGTACTCGAAGCCGCTGACCCGTTGTTGGTCCCGATGCCGTCCCAGGATGCGATACTCTTCCGATACCCGGATAACCCGCTCTACGCCCGGCAACGCTTGGATGTCATCAGCGGACAGAGTCTTGGTATCGCCGATCAGATAAATTTCGGTTAGGTCCTGTTGATCGCCCTGTACTTTATGGATGCGGGCGGTAATGCCGGGTAGTTGGGACAGGTGATCAAGCGTCCGCTGATATTCCTCGGACTGCTCAGTGATGCTGGAATCCAGAATGACAATCATAGGGTGTATGAGCCGTGGTTGTTTTCAGAGTGGGTGTAGATGGAAAGCGGGCGGCTTAGCGTCCGTCCGGGACGATGAATTCCAATCCGCCCAGGTAAGGTCTGAGTACTTCCGGGACGCGAATGTGGCCGCGTTCATCCTGGCAATTTTCCATAACGGCGACCAAAGTTCGTCCGACCGCCAGCCCGGAGCCATTCAGCGTGTGGGCCAGTTCCGGCTTGCCCGTAGCAGGGTTGCGCCAGCGCGCTTGCAGACGACGGGCCTGGAAATCCTCGAAGTTGCTGCATGAGGAGATTTCCCGGTATTTCCCCTGACCGGGGAGCCAGACTTCCAAATCGTAGGTTTTGGCGGAAGCAAATCCGATGTCGCCGGTGCAGAGCGCCACGACTCGATAAGGAAGCTCCAACCGTTGCAGAACGGTTTCAGCGTGGCGGGTTAATTCTTCCAGAGCGGCATAGGAATTATCGGGGCGGACGATCTGCACCAGTTCGACTTTCTCGAACTGATGCTGGCGGATCATGCCGCGCACATCTTTGCCATAGGAACCCGCTTCGCTGCGAAAACAGGGCGTGTGGCAGACATAGCGTAGCGGTAAATCGTCAGCGTCCAGGATGCGATCGCGGGCCAGGTTGGTAACGGGAACCTCGGCGGTGGGAATTAGGTAATAGTTGAGTTCGCCGCTTAGTTTGAACAGGTCGGCTTCGAATTTCGGTAATTGGCCAGTGCCGCGCAGGCTGTCTGCGTTGACCATGTAGGGTACGTAGACTTCCTGGTAGCCGTGCTCCTGGGTGTGCAGGTCAAGCATGAATTGGATCAGCGCCCGGTGCAACCGCGCCAACTGGCCTTGAATGACGGTGAACCGGGCGCCGGTCAGCTTGGCGCCGGCTTCAAAGTCCAATCCTCCCTCTTCGCCTAAATCAATATGATCGCGTGGCTCAAAGGCGAACTGGCGTGGTTCACCCCAGCGCCGGATTTCTACATTGCAGGTTTCGTTATCGCCGGTGGGCGTGGTGGCGTGCGGGATGTTGGGAATGCCCAGTTGGAGGTCGAGTAGTTGCGCCTGGATGGCGTCGAGTTCGATTTCAGTTTGCTTGAGTGTGTCGCCGAGGCCAGCGATTTCGTTGAGTAATGGTTGAATGTCCTGCCCGCTGGCTTTGGCCCGGCCAATGGTTTTGGAACGGGCGTTGCGCTCGTTCTGGAGTTCCTGGGTACGGATTTGCAGGGCTTTACGCTGAGTTTCCAGGCTGCTGATGCGTGCGACATCCAGGGTATAACCACGTCGGGCGAGTTGGGCTGCGGTGGATTCCAGCTCATTTCTGAGCAGTTTGGGGTCCAGCATGGAGGGAGAAGCTCCTGGGTGGTGGGTTGGAGAATTGGGGAGGGGGATTATAGCGGGTTTAATGAGAGAGTCTTAAGATGATGATATAAAAAGCGTCCATTATTAAAGGCGGCCTGTTTTACAGGCCGCCTTGGTTAACCTACGCAGTCAGCTTAAATATCGCGGGTCCACAACGAAGCCATGGAAGGACCGGTGCCAACGCACAGGGAAGCGCCGCCCACAGCCTTGCCCTGCCGCTCCAGCTCGTAGTACAGGCTGACCACGATGCGCAGGCCGGTGGAACCGACCGGATGGCCCAGAGCAATGCCGGAACCGTTGAAATTACAGTTATCCGGACTCAGGATCATCCCATGCTCTTCCTTGAGCATCCGCCCTACGCCCAGCCACTGCGCGGCGAAGGCTTCGTTGACTTCCCAGTACTCGATGTCCGTAAACTTCAGACCGGCCTGCTTCAGGCACCGGGGAATCGCCACCGCCGGGCCGAGGCCCATCACCGCCGGATCAATGCCGGCATTGCAGATGCCGACCAGTTTCATCAACGGCTTGACGCCCATGGCCTTGGCCTTGTCCAGGGACATGATCACCACCGCGCTGGCGCCATCGTTGATGCTGGAGGCATTGGCCGCTGTCACCACGCCATCCTTCTTGAAGGCCGGCGACAACTTGGCCATTTTCTCCAAGCTGGCGTCCGGGATGAAGTTCTCGTCAGCGGCAAAGAAGGTTGAACCTTTCTTGGACTTGAGTTCGACCGGAACAATTTCGCGCTTGAAAATACCTTCCGCAGTCGCCTTGGTGCAGCGGGTATGGCTGATCAGCGCCAGTTCGTCGCATTCCTGCCGGGTGATGCCGTATTTGACCGCGACGTTTTCCGCCGTCATCGCCATGTGGCCGGGCACCAGTTCGTCGAACAGCCCATCGTGGATCATGCTGTCCTCGATGTTGCCCTGCCCCATCCGGTAACCCATGCGGCCCTTGGGCAGCAGGTAGGGCGCATTAGTCATGCTCTCCACGCCTACGACCAAGCCGATCTCGGTCTGACCCAGCATGATGTTGTGGCAGGCGATTTCCAGCGCGCGCATCCCGGAGGTGCAGTTCTGGTTGACGGACACCGCGCTGCTGCGGTGCGGTAGACCTACCCGCATGCTCACCTGCCGCGCCGGCAGCGAGCCTTGCATACCGCCATACAACTGGCCCATGCAGATCTCGTCGATCTGGTCAGCCGGCACGCCGGACCGTTCGATCGCGCCCTTGGCGGCGGTGATCGCCAGATCGCGCGC
>CALMNY010000146.1 GCA_937872125.1 uncultured Candidatus Competibacteraceae bacterium
CTGCGCTCCCTGTCCAACGGTTTCGCGGCCAATTCACAGCGCGCCAGCCTGTCCTATGCGCAGTCGGGCATGATTGTGCGCTACATCCTCGAAACCGCCGGAGGCCTCGAAAACCTGCTGCAATCCATCCAGGATGGGCAATCCATCGACCGTGCGCTGGAAACTTCGCTTGGCGTGGATACCGAGGGGCTGGACGCTGCCTGGCGCACATCGCTGGGCTTTGCCGCCGCGGACGGAACCGCCCAACCGGTAGTCACACGCACGCCGCGCCCGAAGGGCACGGCCATCCCCACCCTGGTCTTGTGGACGCAGGCCGCCGAGGCAGCCACAGTCACCCCCGGTCTGTCCGCCACCACTGCGCCTACCGACGCCGTGTTCACCCCATCGCCAACTCTGCCTGAATCCATCCCCCAACCCGCCAGAGGCGCCGCTATTTGGCCGTTCCTTGCCATTGCCGCGGCCCTGACCGCTGCTGCCATTCTGTTCGCGGCGCGGCGCGCCTCAAGGAGATAAACCCCATGCATACACGCCGACCTTTGCCCCCCGTGCTCGCCGTTGTGCTGATCGCGGCGCTGCTGCTTGCAGCCTGCCAGCCCGCGGCGCAAAAAGCCACCGAAACGCCCACCCAGGCGCCTTCGGCCACCGCTTCGCCAACCCCGGCGCCCACGGCCACCGCCACCGCCACCCCTGCGCCAACCGCCACGCCGCAGCCCACGCCGCTGCCGGCCGGATACCATGCCCTGGATTGGGCTGGTTTTTCTTTTGTATCCCCCGAGAATTGGGAAATCGTCAATTCTGATTCGACTTTCATCGTGTTGCGCGACCCAAAGGACGGCAGTTTCTTCATGGTTGTGTTTGCCGAGGCTGCGGATGAGACCATCACCACCGAATTGCTGCTCGACGCGGTGGTGCAAATCTTCGAAGGCGAGTTGACGGAATACGAAGCCTCTGATCCAGTGGAGGTGAACCTGAAGGGCGCGGACAGCGCGCAAATGATCGAGATCATCCGCGGAAGCGGCTTAAAGCAGGTGACCTACCGCGTGTATGAAATCCATTCGGCCCAACGGGTCATCGTGATGGTCTTTGGCGGATCTCAGGCCACGCTGGATGCAAAGAAGCTGACCCTGTCGCGCGTGTTCAACAGCGCGGCGGTCACCATGCCCCAGCCGTACGGGCTGGACCGCGCTGAAACGCTTTACCAGCTTGCCAGCGAGCCGGAACCGGTCAATCTCGACCCGGCCACCAGCGTGTCATCGGCTGCCGATTTCACTGGCTTGCTCTTCAGCGGGTTGGTGCGCCTGACCCCCGACATGCAAATCCAGCCCGACCTGGCTGAAAGCTGGCAGGTCAGCGGCGAAGGTGCCGTTTACACCTTTACCCTGCGCGAAGGGCTGATGTTTGCCGACGAAACGCGGCTCACCGCTCAGGACGTGGTTGACTCGTGGGAACGCGCCACCGACCCCGAATTGGATTCAACCACCGCGCGCACCTATCTGGGCGACATCCAGGGCGTCCAGGACAAGCTGGACGGCAAGGCCGACGCCATCAGCGGGTTGAAAGTAGTCGATGAGCGCACCCTGCAGGTTACGCTTCTCGGCCCGCGGCCTTACTTCCTGGCCAAGCTGACCTATCCAACGGCAATGGTTATCGATAAGCGCCAGGTCAGCAGCGACGACGAAGACTGGGTCTGGCAGGCCAATGCCAGCGGCCCCTTCACGATCAAAGAACACATCGAAGGCGAAGCCCTCATCTTCGAGCGCAACCCCAACTATTACCAACCCGCCGGCGTGCGCTATTTGCTCTTTTCATTCGTGTGGGGCGGTTCGCCCAAGAGCCTGTTCGAAGATGGAGAGCTGGACCTCCTGCCGGTGGGCGTGGATGACGTGCTGCAAATCAGCAAGGAAGACGATCCGCTGCACGACCGCCTGGTGAGCACGCCCAACATGTGCACCACCATGCTGCAAATCAACCTCACGCTGGCCCCCACCGACGACCTCAAGCTGCGCGAGGCGTTGGCTTTGGCCATTGATCGGGATGAATTAAACGAGGTGATGAGCAGCGGCCTGGCCATGCCTGCCGGAGCCATTCTTCCGCCCGGCATGCCCGGTTACTCCGCCGACCTCGACGCCTACCGCTTCGATCCCGACGCGGCCAAACAGGCCCTGGAAGAATCCACCCTCGCGGGCAAGTCCGTCACGCTCAAGGTCAGCGTTTCCGGTTATGCCGGCAGCGAAAACGCGCTGGTTTCAGCGCTGACCGAGATGTGGAAAACGCACCTGGGCATCAACGTCCAGGTGGTCAACCTTGACCCCGTTGATTTCACCCGCGCGTCCCGCGAAAACCCTGCCAACGTGGTGGTTTACGGTTGGTGCGCCGATTACCCAGACCCGGAAAACTTCCTCGACCTGTTGTATCACACCGGCAGCGATTTTAACGTAGCCGCATACAGCAATGCTGAAATCGACGCATTGCTCGAGCAGGCGCGCATCGAACCGGACCCGCAGCAGCGCCTTGCGCTCTACCACCAGGTGGAGGAAACGCTGTTGAGCAGCTACGCCTCGCTGCCGCTGTTTTACAGCATTTCACATGAACTCGTCAGCCAGCGGGTCGGCAACTACCAGCCGGCGCCGGTGGGCGTTGCGCAAATGCAAAACGTGACACTCGGCAAATGACCACCCCGCACAGGATGAATGCCACAGGGAGCCTCATGACCGAACCCCAACCCAACCTGCCCGACGAACTTTTGCCAGAAAGCGCCCCCTTTCTCGAAGATGTTCTGCCGCCCGCCGGCGAACCGCAACCCGAACTGGCGGATAATTTCGACGGCAACCCGCCGGAACCGGTCGTAACGCTGCCCGCAGCGGCCAGAAAACGCCTGCCGGTCTGGCTGATCGTTTTACTGGCGGCACTGGTGCTGGCGGGCGGCGGCTTTGGCGTGCTGCGGCTGCTGGAACGCAGCGCGCTCGATCAGGCTGCCGCCCGCCTGGACGGGGGCGATTTTTCCGCCGCCGAACAAGCCGCCAGCCGCGCGCTTGCGCTCCCGTTCAAAACGCTGCAAGCGGAGCCTTCGCGCGCCTACCTGCTGCGCGGGCAGGCGCTGTTCCACCAGGGCCAACTGGACGCGGCACTGGCCGATCTGCTGGCGGCCGAGCAAACATATCCGCAGGACGTCGCGCTGCAGTCCGCGCTGGCGCAGATCTACCTGGCCAAAGGCGAACTGGAGCAGGCCTACGCCGCCGGCGCGCTGGTAAAAGCCGCCGATGACGGCCTGGCGCTGCCCTACGCGCTGGACGCATTGAAAGCCTACCAGGCCTACCAATGGGACGATGCGCTCAGTGCCGCCAACACCGCCCTGGAACGCGGCGACGATTCGGGATTGGCGCTGCGCATCCGCGGTGCCCTGGCCTTGTGGCGGGAGGAATTCGACGCCGCGGCCGCCGCCCTGGAGCAGGCCGCCACCCTGGCCCCGCAGGATATTGAAGCGCATGCCCTGCGCGTGTATCTCTACTCCGAACTGTCGCGCCCCGCTGAAGCCAACGCCGCTTTGGAACAGGTTACGGCGCTCTCCACTGATTCAGCCGTTTCCCTTTGGGCGCAGGGCCTGGTGAAATGGCTGCATGATGACAATCAAGCCGCCCTCGACCTGGCCCGGCGTGCCCTGGCGCTGGAAGAACGCCCTGAGTTTTACCTGCTCAGCGCCGTGGCCAACGAACTGGATTCCATTGAAGCCCGCCAGCGCGTGGAGGACGATCTGGAACAATCTCTGGCCCTGATGCCCGATTTCTACCCCGCCCTGGTGACCCAGACCCGTTTCCGGTTGATCGAATACCAGTTGGAAGATTTTGAGGCGGTTCGGCTGAAGTTGAAGGAACTGGCGCCCTCTGCGTATTCGACGCCGAGCCTGCGCTGCCTTTATCACATGCGCCTGTACAACTTTTTCGCCGCCGAGCCGTTTTGCAAGGAAATGTTGGAACTGGCCCCCAACATCCCTGTGGCGCATTCGCAGATGGCGATCCTGCACCTGGCGCGCTATGAATTTGATGAAGCCTGGCAGGAGATCGACACGGCGCTCAAATTAAACCCCGACAATGCGGCCACCTTGCTGGTTGCTTATTACGGCGCCGACGCCCGTGACGATGATGAAAAAGCCATGCAATACCTCGAGCAGGCGCTAAAAATCGACCCCGACTCCGCGGATATCCTCGCCTACAAGGCCGTGCTGCTGCAGGAAACCGGGGAAAACGATGAAGCTGGCAAGGTTCTCAACCGGGCCTTCGAGATCGATCCGAATTCCATCGGCGCCCTTCAGGCGCGCATCCAGATCAGCCTGGCCAATGAGGATACCCTGACCGCGCTGAATGACGCCAATCAATTGATCAAGCTCCAACCGAAAAACCCCAATCACTATCTTTCCCGCGCCTGGGTTTATTTAAGCAGCGGCAATTTCAACAAGGCCCGTCAGGATGCCAACACCGCGCTGGGCATGGAAGAGCGTCTTCCAGACGGCCGGGCCATGCTGGCGGCCATCTACGACCAGGAAGGCAAGATGGCCTCCGCCATTATGAACGCGGAAAAATCGTTGGACATTCTGCCCTATCAGACCCAGGCCTACCTGGTGATGATGTCGGCCCAGGCCAAGCTGAAAAGAATGGACGAGAGCATCGCCGCCATTGAAAAAGCCAGCGCACTGGAACCGTGGAATGACGATGTCCAGCTGGCGCTCGCCTCGGCTTACCTGCAGGCTGGCAAATTCGAGCAGGCCGTGCCGGTGCTGGAGGCGCAGCTTGAACAAAATGACGACCTGAGTCTGGACGCGCTGGAACTGGTCGAAGCGATGCTGGCGTTTGCTAAATCAATTGCGCCGGTCGAGAACGGCATGCGCACCCAGGTGGACGACGCCAGCCAGTTCAGCATCACCACTCCCGCCGACTGGATTCCCCTCAATCCCGCGACGGCGGAAGCCGGCTCGGAAACCTTGCAATGGGCAGCCACAAAGGCCGGCCGGGAAGATTTGGCCGAGATCAAGCTGTATGTGATCGAATCGGAGGGGCTTTCGAAGGGCAGCCCCAGCCTGTTTGCCAACGCCTTCCGCCAACAGCTTGCGCAGGACCCAAGTTTTCAGTTGTTTGGCACGCAATCCTTCCGCGCGGGCAGCCTGCTCGGCGCCACCAACGACTATCAGCTTGAACAGCAGTTTGAGGACGGGTCGGTGCTCACCTTCCGGTCCAAGACATATTTCTTCCTCAAGGGCGACCGCCTGTACGTGATCGAACTGACCGCGACGCCGTACTCGTTCGAGAGGCTGATCGGCGAAGTGGATCAAATCATTTCCACCTTCCGCATCCTCGAGTAATCAGCGACCGAGGGGTGACAAAACAGCGGCTTACTTGAAAAGGCAAGCCGCTGTTTTGGCTACGGAAAGCATCCGATGGTGCGTCGAACTGAAACAAAAACCGCCTCACTGGGCGGTTCAATCAGAAATCAGCAATCGAAAATCAGAAATTCTTTAGGCTCCCCGACCAGGACTCGAACCTGGAACCTAGCGGTTAACAGCCGCCCGCTC
>CALMNY010000147.1 GCA_937872125.1 uncultured Candidatus Competibacteraceae bacterium
CGCCGGGAAGGTTACAGCCTCGAACTGATCAATAACATGCGGGCCTATTTCTCAACCCGTCCCTGGCGGTCTGACGATGATGAACCGGTGGTTTTAAGCTTTAGCAACTTTAAGGGCGGGGTGGGCAAGTCGGCCTTCGCGACCCATTCGGCCCAATATTTTGCAACCCGCGGGTATCGGGTGCTGCTGATTGATCTTGATAGTCAGGCCAGCACGACAACCTTATTCGGCTATAACCCGGATCTGGAGATTGAAAAGGAGCACACGCTCACCCCCTACTTGCTAGGTGACGAATCAACCCTGGAATATGCGGTGCGGCACACGCATTGGCCCGGCATTGACATGATTCCCAGCGCGCTCCATTTTTACAACGCGGAGTACGAGATGGCCGCGCAGGTGTCGGGTAACGTGACGCTCCTCGAAAGCCTCAAATTTGGCATCGCGACCATTGCCGATCGCTATGATCTCATTATCCTTGACCCGCCGCCTGCCTTGGGGCTGATTTCGATCAGCGCCCTCATTGCCGCCAGCGCCCTGGTGATTCCGGTACCACCCTCCAATACGGATTTCGCGTCGACGACGCACTTTTTTTCCATGCTGCTGGATACCCTGGGCACCCTGAGAAAGCATGGCGTGGACGCCCGCTATAAGTTTTTCCGCCTCGCCCTCTCGAAATACGATGAGCGTAAAAGCACCCAGGTGGCCATTGCGGAGGTGATGAGGCGGGTCTTTGGCGAATATCTGCTAAGAACACCGGTGAAAGACAGCGCGGAAATTGATAACGCCTCGGCGCGCTTTGAGACCGTGTACGAACAGCAGGGCCCGCTGACGTCGCGGGATACCCATCAGCGCTGCCTGGAATTCCTGGATGGCGTCAATCGCGAAATCGAAATCCTGGTGCGCCACACCTGGCCCAGCCAGCAGGCGGCTTTGCGCGAGGAGGGATTGCTCAGGGAGAATACCCATGGCTAAAAATCGCGGCCTTTTTCAGAGTATTGCTGAGGATGTGGATGCGGCGTTGGCGAATGAAGCCTTGTCGCCCGCGCAGGAGGCTCCCGCGGCCGATCTGAACGGCGGCCCCTTGACCATGCGCCTGGATGACATTCGCAATCCGCATAACGCCCCGCACGGCAAACGTCGCCCTGACATGGCGCGCTATCTGTGGGTTTCTCCCGAAAAATGCCGCCCGTGGCGCCATCACAATCGCCTCTATCATTTGCTCACCGCGGAAACCTGCGCGGACCTCATTGAGGGGTTCCGGGCGATTGGTCGGCAACAACATCCGGCCTGGGTGCGGCAACTGCGGGGCGAGGAACGCTTTGACGGTCAAGGCCAGGAGCACGATTTCGAAATCATCATGGGCGTGCGCCGCCATTGGACCGTGTCCTATTTTCAACGACAGGGCGAAACCAACAAGGATGGGGCGCCGTATGAGTTTTTGGTGCAGGTCTGTGACAAGCTGAGTGATGCGGAAGCATTTCTGCTCTCCGACGCCGACAACCGCGCTCGTAAGGACATTTCCGATTACGAGCGCGCCCACGAGTATCGCTGGGCGCTGGAGCATCTGTTCAATGACGTCATCGCCCAGCTCGCCAATGCGCTGCAGATGGATCGTACCAATGTCTCCCGCATCATCAAACTGACCGAGATGCCGCCGGAGTTGGTGGCGGCCTATCCCAGTGAACTGGAGATTCAAACCGCTCACTGGCGCTTCCTGGCGCCGTATTTCCAAGCTGACAAACCGGGGAGCCAGGCGAGTGCGCAACGGATTCTGGCCTGCGCTGAAAAGATCCGCGCCCTGCGGCGCGACGGCAATGGCAAGGCCCCCGCGGATGGGACTGAAACCTTCCAGTGGCTAAAAGCCGCCGCCACGGCCACGCCACCGCGCAGTTCGCCGGAAACCCTCAAGGTGGTGCATGCCGCGGGTTCGGGGCAGGTCGCGCTTAAAGTCCTGCGGACCGCGCGGAGCCTGATTTTCGAGCTGCCGCATGCCGCCCGCGCCTCCGCAGAGGAACGGCGGGAGATCCTGCTGGCCGCAGCCGCGGAATGGCTGGTCGATTAGGCCGTGGCGTGCCAGGGAACGTCCACCCCGCGCCCGAAATGAGGTGGGCATGGGGTGGTGGCAGCCGGTTCCGCAGAGACAGGACGTCGCGGCCGGCGCCGGTGAGCCAGGCATAAAGCCGCGCCACGCGCAGGCCTTGCCGCTGCCAGCGATGGGAAACCTGCCGCTTCCGGCGCTGAAGGGGCAGGGCCGCCGCAACCGGTGCCGATAACGGCGCCGGGGGCACGGTTGATCGGATAAACGCCCGTTGCGGGTGACGACGGACCCGTTTAGCCCGACCGCGACGGCGCGGCGGATGTCGTGCGGGGCGGGGGGAGGGCGCGTCTACTCGTCCAACAGCGGCGATGACAGCGTGACCGCACGCGTCGCGCCACATGGAGACCCGCGACGGGATGCCGCCCGGTTCCCGGGACCGCGGCCAGTCCCGCGCCGCCGCCACACCGCCCCGCCGGGTAGGCGCGGGCCATGACGCGCTGCGCTACCTGGACACGCATGGCGACCGCGCGCCGCCGCCTTCTGCATCGCGGCGTGCGGACGCACTGGGCGCAGACCTTGCCGAAGGCGCGGTCTGGATCCCGCAAGACCTGCGTGAACTTCCGGGTAGGGACCTTGTTCAACCCCGGATAGGGATCGAACCGCTGGAGCGATCAGCTCGTGCGCAAAGCCCACGGCGGGGCCCGGTGCACTGTCTGGCCGGTTCGCCGTCATGCGCCGCGAGCAGCGCTTCTTGCCGCGGGGTAGGGGGCCAAATTGGCGCGGGTAGCCCTGTTGCATCAGGCCGGTGATGCGCGCCCGGCACGTGCCGCCGCGTTACTTACACCGTGCCCTGGAATCCCTTCATTGCCCTGCAACGCCCCCGTTAATCACCCGACTCAGGGTGGCACCTGCGCGCGAAAGCGCACCGTGCGCTCGCGAATGGTGCCAGCGCAACCGCCGTAAACGCTGTCTCTGTATCGAAATGTAAACAGCTAGAAGGCGGCGCGGCTCGTGGGCCGGGCCGCGGGAGCGTTCGCCACCCGCAGGCACCGTCCGTCAGCGACGCGTCGGGCGCGCCGTTGCCGTGCGCAGCGGGCCGCGAGAACAAAAGCCTAAAGTTTCTCCAGCCAGAGCCGTAAGAGGTTTCGAACACCCCGGTCGAGCGCCCTGGGCGCCGCCGCGACAGGTGGTCACCGAACACCTTCTGACCCGGCTTCTTTGGAGATCCCCATGGCCCTGACCATCGCCACCAACAGCGCTGCCCTGAATTCCCAGCGCATGCTCAATTCCTCGCAGAACTCCCTGAACAAGGCCATGGAGCGGCTGAGCTCGGGCATGCGCATCAACCGCGCGGCGGACGACGCGGCCGGCCTGGCCATCACCACCAAGCAGTCCGCCCAGATCCGCAGCCTGAATCAGGCCGTGCGCAACGCCAACGACGGTATCTCCATGATCCAGACGGCGGAGTCGGGCATGGACGCCGTGCAGAACATGCTGACCCGCATGAAGGAACTTGCCACCCAGGGCGCCACCGACACCCTGAGCTCGCAGCAGCGCGAGTACCTGGCGATGGAAATCAACGAACTGCGCGAGGAGATCAACAACGTCGCCGGCCGCACCCAGTTCAACGGCATCAAGCTGCTCAATGGCGAAGGCGCCAGCGGCATGACCTCCGGCGGCACCCAGGTCGACGACTCCAGCGCGGTGAAGGTCGGCACCTCCACCGCCGGCGACGAGGCCTTCTTCGCCGCCATCAATGTCGTGGGCGCCAATCCCTCGGATACCTTCACCTTCACGTACGGCCAGGCCGACATCGACAACGACGGCAGCACCGACACCTACCTGCGCCTGAGCGCCACCGATAGCGGCGACGTCCAGACCCTGAATCTCAATGACATCAAGAACGACGCCATCACCACCGGCGAGCGCTTCACGCTGAACTTCGACAAGCTCGGCGTCAGTGTCTCCATGCAGGCCATGCAGGACGGCACGATCGATGACATCACCAGCGCCATGAACGCCCTGGTGCTCACCACTGGCGGTTCGCCGAACCCGCTGGTCGACATCAGCGGTGACCTGCGTCTGAATGCCGCCGTGGGCACCGACGAATTCACCGTCAAGGACATCAATGTCCATGAGTCCGAATTCGCCCTCGGCACCACCGCCAACACCTACACCTTCTCCGATGAGGGTGGCGGCAAGGTCATGTTGACGGATCTCGACGGCACGGCGCAGACCATCGATGTCAGCACCATCACCGGCGTGGAGTACGGCCAGACGGTGACCCTGAGCTTCGACAAGCTGGGGGTCAGCATCGACTTCGTCTCCGCCGCGTCCGGCACCCTGGCCGGCTCCGATCTGGCCGCCTCCCTGGACGGTCTGAACCTCAAGACCCAGGTCGGCGTCGGTTCCGGTGGCGCGGGGTCGGTCTCCGGGCAGGATATCCTGATCCAGGCCGGCGCCGCCTCCGGGGCGGAGAACCAGATCAGCCTGTCGTTCACCGACGTGCGCACCTCCTCGCTGGGCAACCTCAATACCCTGATCGACGGTCTGCGCAGCGGCAGCCGTGAGGCGTACGAGGCGCTGATGGACGAGGCCGAAGTGGTGCTCGACACCGTCTCCACCGCCCGCGGCGTCCTCGGTTCGCAGATGAACCGCCTCGAGTACACCATCGCGAGCCTGGAGTCCATGTCGACCAACATGTCCGACGCGCGGATGCGCATCCGCGATGCCGACTTCGCCGCCGAGACCGCCGAACTGTCGAAGAACCAGGTCCTGCAGCAGGCCGGCATGGCCATGCTCTCCCAGGCCAATCAGATGCCGCAGAACGTGATGGCGCTGTTGCGTTAATGGCCACGGGGTAACCCGCCACCCGCCACTCCCTGGAGGTGTGTCCCTCATGAGCGTGCCCAACGTGCTCCCCAGTAACCCCCCCGTCCGCCCGATGGACTTCCCGTCGGCGGCGCAAGACCCGCCGGGCCTGCGCCTGGCGCGCCCGCCCGACCTCCCGTCCCGCCCCGCGGCCCCGCCGCTGGCGCCGGCCGAAGCGACTGGCCCGGGCCCGCGCCTCAGCGCGCCGGAGCGGGAACAGCTGGTGACCGAGCTGAATCTCCGGCTGGCCCCGGTCGCGTTGCGGCTGCAGATTCAGATTGATGACCAGACCGGTACCCCGGTGATTCGCCTGGTCGATTCGGATTCCGGCGAGGTGCTGCGCCAGATCCCGGATGAAGCCAAACTTAAGCTGGCCCAGGTGTTGGCGGATCAGCTCCAGGGGCAATTGATCGATCAAACCCTTTAGCGGGGGCGGGCGACGCCCGCATCCCGTCCCTGCGGTATTCAGCGATATACGGAGAATCCCATGGCCCTGACAGCGTCCGGAATCGGCTCCGGCCTCGATATTGCCGGTCTGGTCAGTCAGTTGATGGCCGTGGAGCGCCAGCCGTTGACCAAACTGGCGGCGCGCCAGGCTGACTATCAGGCGCAACTGTCCGCCTATGGACAGTATCAGAGTGCGCTCGCCACCTTTCAGGATGCGGCTGCCGCCCTGCAGGACCCGAGTAAATTCACCGCCACGCGCGCCCAGGTTGCGGCGGGCGCCGGGTTCAGCGCCACGTCCACCACCGCCGCGTTGCCCGGCACGTACGATATTCGCGTGGCGCAACTCGCCCGCCCGCAGCTCGTCACCTTCGTGCCGACCGCGGATTCCGAGGGTGAATACAATGTCGTCCTTACCGCCAGGAATAGCGCCGGCGAGACCGAGACGCGGGAGTTTCTCGATCAGACGTCCGTCACCGCGCTGGCCGAGGCGATCAACACCTCCGGACTGCAACTCAGCGCCACCGTCATCCAGGATGGCGACCAGGAATGGTTGAGCCTGCGCGGCGCGGCGAGCGGCGAGCCGTTCACCGCCCTTGACCGCGCGATCAAGACCGAGTACAGCTGGAGCCCGCGGGCGATCGCCGTCGAGGACGGGCAGCCGGACGTCGCCCAGGTGACGCAGTTCGCCCCCACCCAGAAGACCGGCAAATACAGCATCGCGATTACGGTGCCCGCGCCCTACGGCGATGACGTGACCTATGCCTTCGCCGATGCGCCGAATCTCACCGCGTTGCGCAACAGCATCGCCAATCATGCGGTGCTCGGTTCCCTGCTCACGGCCGAGGTCGTGGGTGGCGAACTCAAATTGACCTCGAACAATCCCGGCGCCGACGGCGCCTTCGACGTGCTGGATAGCAACTCGGCGACCCCGACGACCCCGGTGGCGCCGGACGTCGTCGGGCAGAGCGCGACGCGGCTTGCCACCTTTACCCCCCAGGCCCAGGCGGGATCCTTCAGCGTCACCCTGGACAGCACCGTCCTGGTGGGGGGCGCCCCCGAGGCGCGCCACGTCACCTTTAGCGCCGACTCGGTGGCGGCCCTGGCCGAGCGCATCGCCCAGTCGACCGAGGTCACGGTGGCCGCCAGCGTCGACGGCGAGGGCCGCCTGCGGCTGGTCTCCACCCTGGATGTGCCCGGGGAGGTCTTCGCCGTCACCGATAATTTCGGCGAGGTGACGGTGGGCGAGACGGTGGTGACCGATCGGGAACAGACGCCCGCGCCCGGCCATGAAGGGCAGGGGGCCGTGGTGTATGTGGACGGCATCCGCGTCGAGCGCGCCAGCAACACCCTCACCGACCTGATCCCCGGGGTCACCCTGACCCTGACCGCGACCATGGAGAAAGACGCGGAGCTGACGATCGCCCCCAATCATACGGTGGCGACCAAGGCGGTCACTGATTTCGTCAATGCCTACAACGGGGTGGTGCAGAGTTATAAATCGCTGACCGCCTACAATGCGGACACCAAGTCGGCGTCGATCCTGACCGGCGACGGCACCCTGCGCAACCTGCAGCTGCAGTTGCGCGGCCTGCTCGACACGCGGGTCGCCGGCATCAGCTGGGACTGGGAAGCGGGGGTGCGGGTGGCGGATCAGCAGCCCGGCTTGAACCACCTGGGCATCCGCCTGCAGAAAGACGGCACGCTCAAGCTCGATAGCGACCAGCTGGCGACGGTGCTGGCGCGCCCGACCATGGACGTCGCCGGCTTCTTCGCCGGCAAGGCGGCGGCCGGGGGGGCGCCCGCGGTCATCGGGTTTGCCGAGCAGCTCACCGACCGCCTGGATGGCTATCTGGGGAGCGGCGGGGTGCTGGACGTGCGCCGGCAGGGCATCCAGTCCTCCATCACGGCCCTGGAGCGCAGCGCGGCGCAGAAGACCTTGCGCGCCGACCTGGTCGAAGCACGCCTGAACAAGCAATTCACGGCGTTGGATATCCTGCTGTCGAACATGACCGCCACCAGCAATGCCCTGACCCAGCAGCTGGCCAAGTTGCCGGGCGCGTACACGGGTAAGGATTGAACATGTTCAGTGCCGCCGCCCGTAACCCCGCCGCCGCCTATGCCCGGGTCGCGCTCGACACCAGCGCCCGCTATGCCGACGACCATACCCTGATTCAGCTCCTGTATGACGAGGCCCTGGTGCAGATCGGGATTGCCCGGGAGGCCATGGCGCAACAGGCGCCGCAGCTCAAGGGCCAGGCGATCAATAAAGCGACCACCATCCTGGTCGAAGGGCTGCTGGCGGCCCTGGACCTGGAAGCCGGCGGGGAACTCGCGACCAACCTCGCCCGGCTCTACCTGTACATGACCGAGGGCCTGGTCGCCGCGCATCGCACCAACAATCTGGAGCAACTGGCCGAGGTGCGCGATCTGCTGGAAGGGCTGCGGGATGCCTGGGCGCAAATCAAACCCGCGCCCCGGCCGTTAAAGGCCGCCTGATGGCGCCGCTCCCCCTGCTGCCCACCCTCGTGGCGCGCTATGAGGCCATGGCCACCGCCGCCCGGTCCCGGTGCTGGGAGGAACTGCTGGTGCTGGACGCGCACCTGGCCCCCCTGCGGGAGCGCCTGCACCAGGGGGGCGCGGCGCTGACCGAGGACTTAATGGCCGTCGGCCCGACCGTCGGGCGCGCGCTGCTGCGCCGCTTCCACGCGCTGGACGCGGAGATCCGGGCCGGCGTCAGCGCCTATCAGGCGACGCGGCGGCCGCGCCCGGGTCGGGCGCTGGCGGGGCCGCCGGCCGATGGCGGCTGAAGTCCCCGCGCCGTCCCGGGGCGTGGGGCGGGCTGCGCCCGGGGCCGGGGCATGATTCCCGCCGATGTCGCCGCGCAGCTGCGGCAAGTGGCCGATGTCGGCCAACTGAGCGCCCAGCCGCCGGTGCCGGGCCTGCAGCGCGCCCGGGCCCTGCAGGCCCAGTTGCCGGATCTGGTCCCGGGGCAACGCTTCCAGGCCGCGCTGCAACGCACGCTGCCGGATGGCACCTTTCAGGCCCTGGTCGCCGGACGCGAGCTGACCCTGGCCCTCGCCGGCAGCGCCAAAGCGGGCGACACCCTGGAGCTGGTGGTCGTGGAGCGCCGCCCCGGGTTGATTGTCGCCCGGCAGCCCGAGGCGAGCCCCCTGGTCGCCAACGCCACCCTGGCCGCCCCCGGCGTGCACGCGGCGCTGAGTCCCGCGGCGCGGTTGATTGGCATCCTGCTGAGCTTGCGCCTCCCCGCCGCACCGACCCCGCTGGCGGGCGGCCAGCCCCTGCTGGGACCGGACACGGTGACCGCGGCCCTGCTCGGGCCGGCCTTACGCCAGGCCCTGCAGGACAGCGGCTTGTTTTATGAAGCGCATCTGGGGCAGTGGCTGGCGGGCCGGCTGGGCCTGGCCGCCTTGCGGCAGGAACCCCAGGCGCAGCCGGGCGGCCGGGCGGCGCCGGCCGCCGGGGGCGGCGCCGCCGCCGGTGCCGCGGGGCTGATTCCGGAACGCTTGCAGCCCCTGGTGCAACAGCAGCTCGACGCCCTGGCCAGCGGCCAATATCTTTTCCAGCTGCAGGCCTGGCCGGGTCAAGACGTCACCTGGCAGCTGGAGGATCCCGACACCCCCGCCGCCGCGGCGGCGGCGGAGACCGGTCGTGTCTGGCGGACGCGCCTGCGCCTGACCCTCCCGGCGTTAGGGGCGCTGGAGGCCGGGCTGGTCTTGAGCGCCAGCGGGCTGCAGGTCCTGCTGCGCGCCGACCAGGGCGCTGCGGCGGATTTCCTGCGTGCTCACCACGCCTCCCTGCGCCAGGCCCTGAGCGCCGCCGGGCTGGCGGTGGGCCGGGTGGAGATCGCGATCAGCGCGGGACTGGCGCCGGACGGGGAGGGGGGCGATGCCCTCGCGCCCCCCGCGCCCTGAGGGGACCCCCCCGGGCGGGACCCGCGCCGCGGCGGCGGCCGTCGCGCTGGTCTATCACCCGGGCGACGTCGCGCCGCAGGTGATCGCCAAGGGGCGCGGCGTGCTGGCCGAGGAGATCCTGCGCCGGGCGCGGGAGGCCGGGGTCTATGTCCACGCCGCGCCGGAGCTCGTCAGCCTGCTGATGCAAGTCGATCTGGACGAGCGCATCCCGGAAGCCCTGTATCGCGCGGTGGCGGAAATCCTGGCGTGGCTGTATGGGCTCGAGGCGCAGGCGCGGGCGGCGCCGCCGGCGCCCTAGCGGCCGGCGCCGCCGGCCTCACACCGGCATGCTCATGATTTCCTGATACGCGGTGACCAGGCGATTGCGCACCTGGACGGCGAAGTCCGCCGACAAGCGGGCCTTCTGCGCGGCGACGGCGACATCGACGACATTGATCTCCGGCTGACCGGCGGTGAATTGCTCCGCCAGCGCCCGGGCCTGGGCCTGGACCGCGCTCACCTGGCGCAGGGCGTCATCCATCGCCTGGGCAAAGGTGAAGTCGCCGCTGGCGGGCGGCGGCGCGGCGTGGCGCGCGGCCAGGGTCAGCGCGTGCATTTTGGCGAGGACGCTCTCGCGGGCGATACCGTCAATCAGTTGCGCATTCATGGGGACATTCTCGCAAGCGGGGCCGGGCGGGGCGACTGGTGACGGTCTACAAGCAGGTTTTATGCCACCAGGCGATGCTAGACGGGATAGCCGGCGGTGCGGTAGGCCTTCAGGCGATTGCGCAGGGTCCGTTCGGAGATCCCCAGGGCGGCAATGGTTTTCTGCCGGGAGCCGCCGGTCTGGCGCA
>CALMNY010000148.1 GCA_937872125.1 uncultured Candidatus Competibacteraceae bacterium
TCGTGTGGGGTGGTCGGGCATGGCGGATACACTCTCGTTGAACTGAGCCGCTGAGCCCGCGACGTCCGAACTACAGTGGAAAGTATCGAGCGGAGTCTCCCCGCGCGTGCGAACTGGCGGCGCGTGCAGGCTGTCGGTGGGCCCAAACCCCAGCACCGGGCGGCCGAATTTCCGGGCCTCGGGTCCAGCAGGCACTCCCCATTGCGTCGTCCTGCGCATGGAAAACAAGCTGCGCCCGCTTTTTTCCGTTGGCAAACAAAATCGGTCGCCCCACCGAACGGCGGTTCGGCTTGCGGGCTCTGATCTGCGGCGGTGGGTGGGGAACCGAAACTGTGCGCCAACTGGGTCATGGGCGATTTCGCGGCGTTCCTGAACAAGGAGAACCGGGATATTGCCCAAAGTCCGGTCAGCGCGGCGCAACTCGCCGGATTGCTACGACGGATTCAGGATCAGACCATCTCTGGCAAGATCGCCAAGGAAGTGTTCGAGGCGCTGTGGGCCGGAGAAAGCGACGCCGACGCGATTATCGAAAAACGTGGTCTGAAACAAATCACCGATACCTCTGCGATTGAGAAAGTGATTGACGACGTGATCGCGGCCAATCCCGAACAACTGGCCCAATACCGCGCCGGCAAGGACAAGCTGTTCGGTTTCTTCGTTGGTCAGGTCATGAAACTGTCCAAGGGCAAGGCTAACCCGCAACAGGTCAACGAGTTGCTGACGGAGAAGTTGAAAGGTTAGCGCCGCCAAGCAACCAGAATCGTCGTTCGAATCATTTGGAGCCTTGTATTCATGCCGACGCTGCATCCTCATCCCCTGCTCTCCTCCCAGCCGTTCACCAGCAAGGGCAAGATCGTCACCGCCGAGGAAGCGGTGCGGCTGATCCGCGACGGCGATACCGTTGCCACTGGTGGCTTTGTCGGCATCGGCTTCGCCGAACATCTCGCCATCGCGTTGGAGGATTATTTTCTGGAAACCGGCCGGCCCCGCGATCTCACCCTGGTCTACGCTGCCGGGCAGGGCGACGGCCGCGACCGGGGCCTGAACCATTTCGGTCATGAAGGACTGCTCAAGCGAGTGATCGGCGGCCACTGGGGGCTGGTGCCGAAACTGGGCAAACTGGCCATCGCCGGCAAGATCGAGGCCTACAACCTGCCGCAGGGGGTCATCTCCCACCTGTTTCGCGACATCGCCGCCCACAAGCCGGGTACGCTGAGCCGGGTCGGCCTGGGCACGTTCGTGGACCCACGCTTCGGCGGCGGCAAGATGAATGCCATCACCACCAAGGACCGGGTGGAATTGATCACCCTCGGCGGCGAGGAATATCTGTTCTACAAGGCGTTCCCGATCCACGTCGCCCTGATTCGCGGCACCACCGCCGACCCCGACGGCAATATCTCGATGGAGCGGGAGGCGCTGACCCTGGAGGTGCTGGCCATCGCCACCGCCGTGCACAACTCCGGCGGCGTGGTCATCGTCCAGGTCGAGCGGCTGGCGGATCGCGGCAGTCTGCACCCGCGCAACGTCAAGATTCCCGGCGTCATGGTGGACTGCATCGTGGTCGCCCCGCCCGAACACCACTGGCAGAGTTTCGCCCAGCCCTACAACCCGGCTTTCAGCGGCGAAATCCGGGTGCCGCTGCAATCCATTCCGCCGATGCCGATGAGCGCGCGCAAGATCATCGCCCGCCGCGCCGCGTTTGAAATCCTGCCCAACAGCGTGGTCAACCTCGGCATTGGCATGCCGGAGGGCATCGCCAACGTCGCCAACGAGGAAAAGACCATCAGCCTGATGACCCTGACCGCCGAACCCGGCGTGCTGGGCGGCATTCCGGCGGGGGGTCTCAACTTCGGCGCGGCCAGCAACACCCAGGCGATCATTGACCAGCCCTCGCAGTTCGATTTCTACGACGGCGGCGGGCTGGACCTCGCTTTTCTCGGCATGGCCCAGGTGGACCGGCAGGGCAACGTCAACGTCAGCAAGTTCGGCAACAAACTGGCCGGCGCTGGTGGCTTCATCAACATCAGCCAGAACGCCAAGCGGGTCGTATTCGTCGGCACCTTCCTGAACGGCGGCGAAGTCGCTATCGCGCATGGCCAACTGGCCATTGCCAACGCCGGAGCCGGCCGCAAATTCATTGAGGAAGTCGAACACCGCACCTTCAGCGGCTCGCACGCGGTCGCCAAGGGCCAGCCGGTGCTCTTCATCACCGAGCGCTGCGTGTTCCAGCTCACCCGCGACGGCATGGAGCTGATCGAAATCGCCCCTGGCGTGGATTTGTACAAGGATATTCTCGACCAGATGGACTTCCAGCCAGTTATGAAGCAGCCGCCGCGCCTGATGGACGCGCGCATCTTTCAGAACGAGCCAATGGGTTTGCGCCGCGCCCTGCTGCGACTGCCGGTCGAACAGCGCTTCACCTACGATCCCGAAGAAGACCTGTTCTTCGTCAACCTGGAAGGCTACGAGATCAAGACGCTGGATGACGCCGAGGAAATCCGCCGGCAGGTGACCAAGCATCTGACGCCGCTGGGCCGCAAGACCTACGCCGTGGTCAACTACGACAACTTCACCATTGACCCGGACCTGATTGACCCCTACACCGACATCATCAAGGATCTGATGGACCGCTTTTATTCCGGCGTGACCCGCTACACCACCAGCGCCTTCCTGCGGATGAAACTGGGCGATGCCCTGGAACAGCGCGACGTGGCTCCGTACATCTACGAAAGCGTGGGCGAGGCCCGCCGCCACGTCCGCGAAGCCCAGTCCGGGCTGACTGAGGAAGAACTGGCCATCGCCAGTTACGGCGGCACCGGGTAAAATTACCCTCAGAACTGCTGTGAAAACTCTACAGCGTTAGGCGATTTCCATAAAAGACCTTACCAGGCCGACCTCTGTAGGGACACGG
>CALMNY010000149.1 GCA_937872125.1 uncultured Candidatus Competibacteraceae bacterium
AGAGGCGCTGGTGGCCCTCTGTTTACTGGTAGGCATTCTGCCGGCCCTGACCGTGGAACCCATTCTGGCCGTGGCGGTCACTGGCGTCTTGCAGGGACCGCCGCCGGAGCACGACCTGGCTCTTTGGCACGGCTTCACCCCAGCGTTGGGGATGAGCGTCATCGCTCTGATCGGCGGCGGGTTGATCTATCTGGGGCGCCAACCGCTCTTCGCTTTTTATGAGCGCCATCAACACCGATGGGAGGCCAAATCGCTGTACCACTGCTTGCTGAATGGCCTGTTCGCTCTGGCCAGCGCCGTGACGCGGCGGCTTGATACCGGTTCGTTGCAACGTCTTTTATTCATTTTCATTTTGTCGGCGCTGGCGCTGGGGATCGCCGGTTTCAGCGGTGTCTCCTCGCCGCTGACGGGTACGCGCGCCCGGCTGCCGGCGGATGGTGTCAGCCTGCTGGTGACCGTGGGTCTGATCGCGGCGGCGGTCGGCGCGATCATCCTGCAGCGCCAGCGTTTGATGGCGCTGATTCTGATGGGTGCGGTCGGGCTGGGGACGGCGCTGATTTTCACCCAGTTCTCCGCTCCTGACCTGGCGCTGACCCAACTGGCGGTCGAGGTGGTGACGGTGGTGTTGCTGCTGCTGGCGCTGTATTTCCTGCCGTCCGCCAGTCCGGTTGAATCGGCGCGGTGGCGACGGGGCCGCGATGCGCTGCTGGCGACGGCGACGGGCAGCGGTGCAGCGGCGCTGGCCTGGGCCGTGCTCACCCGGCCCTATGAAACCACCCTCGCCGACTATTTCCTCGCCAACAGCGCGCCGGGCGGGGGCGGCGACAACGTGGTCAATGTCATCCTGGTGGACTTTCGCGGCTACGACACCCTGGGTGAAATCAGCGTCCTGGCGCTGGCCAGCCTCGGCATCTACGCCTTGCTGGATCGCCTCCAGTTAGCGGGGCCGGAACGGGACGCCGCTGGCCGGCCCTGGGATGCCGACCGCCATCCGATCATCCTGGCGGTCATCGCCCGCCTGCTGCTGCCGCTCGCCCTGCTGACCTCGGTTTTCCTCTTCCTGCGCGGCCACAACCTGCCGGGCGGCGGCTTCATCGCCGGTCTGGTCACTGCGGTGGCGCTGATCATTCAACACCTGGCCAATGGCATCGCCTGGACCCATGCCCGTCTACCCTGGAATCTGCACGCTCTGATCGGCCTGGGGCTGTTCATCGCCACGCTCACCGGCCTGGGCAGCCTCGCGTTCGGCGATCCATTTCTGACGTCTACGTTCGGCCACTGGCATTGGCCGGTGGTGGGCGACTTTGCCCTGGCTTCGGCCATGGCCTTTGATCTGGGGGTGTATCTGGTGGTGGTCGGGGCGACGCTGCTGATCCTGATTCACCTCGGATTAATCCACCATGTCAGTCCGCCCGCCAAGGCGGATTTGGCCCCTCACCCCTCTGCCATGGGCGAAAGCAAACGCCTGGATGCACTCTGATGGAATTCCTGATCGCCCTGATCATCGGCGTGCTGACCGCCAGTGGCGTTTATCTGGTGTTGCGCGCCCGGACTTTCCCGGTGGTGCTGGGATTGACCTTCCTGTCCTATGCGGTCAACTTGTTCCTGTTCGCCATGGGGCGCCTCACCCTGGGTCAGCCGCCGGTGATTGCGCCTAACGCATCCGGTTACACCGACCCGGTGCCGCAAGCCCTGGTGCTCACCGCTATCGTCATCGGGTTCGCCATGACCGCCTTTGCCCTGGTGCTCGCGCTCAAGGCCCGCGCCGAGCTGGGCAATGACCATGTGGACGGGGAAGACGCGCCATGAACCCTCTGGTTATCGCGCCTGCGCTGCTACCGCTGCTGGCCGCCATCCTGCTGTTGTTGCTGCGCCATCCCAACCTGCGATTGCGCCGCTGGGTAAGCCTGGTCGCCGTCCTGGGCCAGGTTGGACTGGCGCTGGCGCTGATGGCGGCGGTCAGCGCCGGCGACATCCTGGTCTATGCACTGGGCCACTGGCCGGCGCCCTTCGGTATCGTGCTGGTCGCGGATCGGCTGACTGCCTGGATGCTGGTCATCACCAGCCTGCTGGCCCTGTTCGCGCTGCTCTATGCGATTCGCGGCGATGATGCAACCGGGCGACATTTCCATATCCTGTTCCAGCTCCAACTCTTCGGCCTGAACGGCGCGTTCCTGACCGGCGACCTGTTCAACCTGTTCGTGTTTTTCGAGATTCTGCTGCTGGCTTCCTACGGCCTGCTGCTGCACGGCGGCGGGCGGGAGCGCACCCGGGCCGGGCTGCATTTCGTCGTCATCAACCTGCTCGGCTCCACCCTGTTCCTGTTCGCGGTAGGAACGCTGTATGGCGTTCTTGGCGCGTTGAACATGGCGGATCTGGCGGTCAAGGTTGCAGCTACGCCGGCGGAAAACGTCGCTCTGGTGCGCGCGGCGGGACTGCTGCTGTTTGGGGTGTTCGCCCTCAAAGCGGCGCTACTGCCCTTCTACCTGTGGTTGCCCGCCGCCTATACCCACACCAGCGCCGCGGTCGCCGCCCTGTTCGCCATCATGACCAAGGTCGGGGCCTACAGCATCCTGCGCGTTTACACCCTGATATTCGGCGCGAACGCGGGGCCAGCGGCGGATTTGATCGAACCCTGGTTGCTGCCGCTGGCCCTGGCGACTCTGATCATCGGGATGCTGGGGGCGGTCGCCAGCACCGGCCTGCGCCAGCAAACGGCGTATCTGGTGGTGGCCTCCGTCGGTTCGCTGTTGGCCGCCTTTGGCCTCACCAGCAGCGCCGGCATCGCCGCCGGGCTGTATTATCTGCCCCATACGACGTTTGCCGCCGCCGCCCTGTGCCTGCGGGCCGAGGTCATCGCCCGGCAGCGCGCCAGCGTGGGAGCCCGCCTCGCTCTCGGCCCCGCCCTCGCGGACTCTCGACGGCTCGGCGGGCTGTTCCTCATCACTGCGGTAGCAGTAGCCGGCCTGCCGCCGCTCTCCGGTTTTCTCGGCAAGTTCCTGACCCTGCGCGCGGCGCTGGCTCATCCGCAGTGGCCCTGGGTCATGGGGGCAGTGCTGACCGCCGGTCTGCTGAGCCTGATTGCGCTGGCGCGGACCGGCAGCCTGCTGTTCTACCGGGCCGACCCCAATCTGGAAGTTCCTGGAACGCCATCGAACGGGATTGGCGAACTGGTTCCAATCATCGGCCTGCTGCTGCTGGGGCTGGGGTTGACGGTCGGCGCGGGACCACTGTTTGACCAGGCGCGCGCCATCGCTGAACAGATGTGGCAACCACAACTCTATATTCAGGCCGTTCTGAATCCGGGAGGATCGCCCTGATGCGTCGCTTGTTGCCGCACCCCTGGCTGACCCTGGCCCTGGCCCTGATCTGGTTGCTGCTGGCCAACAGCACTGCGCCCGGCCAGATCGTGCTGGGCCTGGCGCTGGGCTGGGCGATTGCCCTGTTCAGCCGGCGATTCTGGCCGGAACCGGTGCGCCTCCATCGGCCGCTCGCCCTGCTACGCTTTATCAGTGTGGCGCTGTACGACATTCTGACGGCGAACCTTGCGGTAGCGCGGCTGATCATCGGGCGTCCGGAACGACTGCGGCCCGCATTTGTGTGGGTGCCGCTGGCGTTGACCTCCGATCTCGCCATCAGCCTGCTGGCCAGCACGATTTGCCTGACGCCGGGTACGGTATCGGCCCGGCTGACGCTGGATCGCCAGTACTTGCTGGTGCATGCGCTCGATGTGGCCGATGCCGATCAACTGGCGGCGATCATCAAGGCCCGCTATGAAACCCCGTTACGGGAGATTTTCGAACCATGCTGAGCATCGTCATTCCCATCGCGTTCGCCCTGGTTGCCGCCGCGTTCGCCCTGAGTTGCTGGCGACTGTTGGCGGGCCCCAGCGCGCCGGACCGCATCCTGGCCCTGGATACCCTGTACATCAACGCCATCGCGCTGCTGGTCTTGCTGGGCATCCATCGCGCCAGCACCCTCTATTTCGAGGCGGCGCTGCTGATTGCTCTAACGGGCTTTGTCAGCACAGTAGCCTTGGGCAAGTTTCTGCTGCGCGGCGACATCATCGAGTGACGGCTATGGTGGATGTTCTGCTCTCCCTGCTCATTCTGATCGGCGCCGGCTTCACCTTCCTCGGTTCGCTGGGCCTGGCCCGGCTGCCGGATTTCTACACCCGGCTGCACGGACCGACCAAAGCCACGACCCTGGGGGTGGGCAGTTTGCTCATCGCCTCCGCCCTGTATTTCAGCGCGCACGGCCCAGGCCTGAGTCTGCATGAGGTGCTGGTGACGCTGTTTCTATTCATCACCGCGCCGGTCAGCGCACAGATGCTGGCCAAGGTGGCGCTGCATCTCAACCTGCATTCCGTGGCGCCGCCCACTGGCGACCCACCCCCTGTGGCCCATGCTGGCAAAGCGCGAGAACAAGGCCCGCCTGACCATCCGCCCATGCCGGTTTATCCGCAATCTCCCGAATGATGACTAAAACCACCTTCTTCCTATGCCCACCGGGCGCGAAGCAATCCGCCTGGCGCAACGTCGCTCTGGTCGTTGCCAGCCTGCTGCTGGCCACATTCCTGGCCGGTTGCGCCAGCGACTCCGCCAAAACCAAACCGGCCAATCTGACGCTGCCGACTGGCAAGCTGAGCGAGAAAGCCCGTCAGGAACAGCGACAGGCCATTCTCAAGGTTCGCACCCGGACCCTGAATCAGCTCCACAAACTCAAGCCGCAGACCCGGACCGAAATCGAACAGGCCGCCGGCTACGGGGTGTTCGAGATCAACGGTCTGAACGCCGTGCTGGCCGAAACGCACGGGCGCGGCATGGTTCAGGAAAAGCGGGGCGGACGAGTGACCTACATGCGCTTGGCGCGCACCGACATCAGCCCTGGCGTCTCGGTAAAGCCGTACTGGCAGGTGCTGGTGTTCAGCGATCCCCGCCGACTGAGCCAGTTCGTCGCCACTGGATCGCCCTCCGACGCCTCCCACGATCCCAGCATCAAGGTTTACAACCTGAACGAAAAGGGAGTATCCACCCAGGCTGACTGGGGCGCCCGCTACTTCCGGGACCCTGATCTGAACTGAACGTCTTTGGATGCGTCAGAATCCCGGAACATAAAAGTCCTGTATAGTTAACGGCATTACCGATCACTCAATGGATCTATCGCCATGCCCGCCTCTCTGCGCAAATTTATCGGCCTGTTGCTGATTTTCGCCGCTGTCGGCGTCGCCTCCTGTCAGGCGCTGGTGGCGTCCTGTTCCACCACGGCGGCCACACCCACCGTGCTGACGCCACGCTGATCCCGGAATCCACCTATGGGCCGCCTTCTGTTGTTGGCCGGCGCCGTCCTGATCCCGCTGACCGCTCTGCTTCTGCTGATAAAACGGAGAATTCGCACCATGGCCGAACGCTACCAGCAAACTCCCGGCCGTTTTCCCTCGCCCAAGGGCGTTCTGATGTTCCTGCTGCCCCTGCCGGTGCTGTTCGCCGCCATCGCCTCCCTGGCGCGCGGCCATCTGGGCGGCTTGCTTGGCAACGCCGCCGGTTATGCGCTGTTTCTGGTGGGGGCGCTGCTGCTGCGCCAGGGCCTTCTGTCGGAAGCCGAATACGACCGCCGCCGGGTCGCCAAAGCCCCCTGGCCGCTCAAAACCCTGGGCGGGGGCGTCATCGCTCTGGCGACGGGCGTCACCGCCTGGCTGGGCGCGGGCCAACCGCTGGTGATGGCGGTCGCTTTTGGACTGGCCGCTCTGCTCGGCTGCTATCTGAGCTACGGTTTTGATCCACTCGCCGCCAAGCGCTTCACCGACCGGGACGGCGTGGATGTCACTGACCGGGTGCTGGAAGCGCTGACGCAGGCGGAGCAGAGCATCGCCGTCATCGAACAGTCCACCCGCAATATTCGCAACGCCGAACTCAACAGCCGATTGCGGCGCATCGTGGCGCTGGCCCGGCGGGTTCTGACCATGCTGGAGGAAGACCCGCGCGATCTGCGCCGCGCCCGCAAGTTCCTCAATGTCTATCTGGATGGCGCCAAACAGGTGACTCAGGGTTACGCCAAGACCCATGCGCGGGCGGCCTCGCCGGAGCTGGAGGACAATTTCCGCCGGGTGCTGGCCACGATTGAGGAAGTCTTCCAGGAGCAACAGCAAAAGCTGCTGGAAACCGATGTCACCGACCTCGACGTGCAAATCGAAGTGCTGACCACCCAACTGAAACGGGAAGGGGTGATTTAAGAGGCTGTCAAAAAACTGAATATTATTAAATCAATAGGTTATGTGTAGGAGCGGCCTTGGCCGCGATTGCTGACCCTCCTAT
>CALMNY010000150.1 GCA_937872125.1 uncultured Candidatus Competibacteraceae bacterium
TTCCGTGTCTTCCGTGGACCCAAGTTTTTCCGTGTGTTCCGTGTCTTCCGTGGACAACAATCGCCATGAACCTGCTTAGCCTGCGCAATCTGACCAAAACCTTCGGCGGCCTGACTGCGGTCAACAACGTCTCCTTCGATGTGGCCGAAGGCGCGGTCGTTGGGCTGATCGGCCCCAACGGCGCCGGCAAAACCACGGTGTTCAATCTGATCACCGGTAACTATCAGCCCAATCAAGGCGAGATCACCCTGGGCGGGACGCCGCTGGTCGGCTTGCGCACGCATCGCATCATCGCGCTCGGCGTCGCCCGCACGTTTCAGAACATTCGGCTGTTCCAGCAATTGACCGCACTGGAAAACGTGCTGGCCGGACGGCACTACCGGATGCGTTCGGGGATCGTCGCCGCCATGCTGCGCTGGCCAAGCCAGCGGCGTGAGGAGGAAGAAGCCACGGCTACGGCGTTGCGGGAACTGGACTTTGTCGGACTGCGCCCGCAGGCGTTGACCACGGCGAAGAATCTGTCCTACGGCGATCAGCGCCGGCTGGAAATCGCCCGCGCCCTGGCGACGCAACCGCGCCTGCTGATTCTGGACGAGCCGGCGGGGGGCATGAACGAACAGGAAACCGAGGCGCTGATCGGTCTGATCGAGCGGATTCGGGCGCGCGGCGTCACCATCCTGCTGATCGAACACGATATGCGGCTGGTGATGCGCGCCTGCGAGAAGCTGGTGGTCCTGGAGTACGGCGGCAAAATCGCCGAAGGACCACCGGAAGCGGTGCGGCAAGACCCGAAAGTGATCGAGGCTTATCTGGGCGCAGAAGAGGAGGCATAGAACCTGCGGAACGGCATAACCCCGCTCAGCGCACCAGTTGATTGAGATCGAAAATCGGCAACAGGATCGCCAGCACAATGATCAGCACCACCCCGCCCATCAGCAGGATCAGCATCGGCTCGAAAATCCCCAGCAGCGCGGCGATCAAGGTTTCGGTCTCGCGCTCCTGCTGCACCGCCGCCCGCTCCAGCATGTTTTCCAGCCGGCCGCTGGCTTCGCCGCTGGCGATGAGCTGGATGGTCATCGGCGGAAAATAGCCGCTGGCGCCGACCGCCTTTTGCAGGCTGGCGCCTTCCTTGACCCGCGTCGCCGCCTGTTCCACCGCCTCCCGCATCGGCAGATTGCTCATCACCTGGGCAGAAATCCGCAACGCCTCCAGCACCGGCACGCCGCTGGCCATCAAAATACTGAAAGTGCGGGCGAAACGGGCGGTATTGGTTCCCCGCACCAGCCGCGCCAGCAACGGCAACCGCAGCAAGGTCCGATGCACCTGCCGCCGGAACCCAATCCGGCGCAGCGCATAAACCCAGGCGATAACGCCTCCCGCCAGCGCCGCCAGCACCAGCCAACCGTACTGGCGCAGAAAATCGCTCAGCGCGATCAGCCCCCGGGTCAGCGCCGGTAACTGCTGGTTGAGGCTGCTGAACACCTGCACGACCTGTGGCACCACATAGGTCAGCAGACCAGCGACGATCAAAATGGCGACGCCGGTGAGCAGCAGCGGATAGAACAGCGCCAGCCCGACTTTCTGGCGCATCTGCTGGCGGGCCTCGGTATAGTCGGCCAGTCGCTCGAACACTACGTCCAGATGACCGGATTGCTCGCCGGCGGCGACGGTCGCCCGGTACAACTCCGGGAATACCTGGGGAAAATCGCTCAGCGCGGTCGCCAGGGTATGCCCTTCCAGTACTCGGGTCCGCACCGCCAGCAATAAACCGCCCAGCCGTGAACGATCCGCCTGCCGGGCTACCGCGCCCAGCGCCTCTTCCAGCGGCAGGCCGGACCCGACCAGCGTCGCCAGTTGCCGGGTGATCAGCGCCAGATCAGTCGCGCTGACCCGTACCCGCCTGCTCCACCACTGCCGCCCACGCCGCTGTTCCTGGCTGGCGATTTCCTCAACCCCCAGCGGATTCAGGCCACGCTCGCGCAGGCTCTGCCGGGCCAGTCGCGGCGTATCGGCTTCGATCAGACCTTTGCGCTGGCGTCCCCGGGCATCCAGCGCGGCGTATTGAAAAGCGGGCATCAATCCTCCCGCGTGACCCGCACCAGTTCCGCCAGTGCGGTGTCGCCGGCCAGCACCCGGCGGCGGCCATCATCGCGAATGCTGGGACTGGACAACCGGGCATGGCGCTCCAGTTCCTGTTCACCCCGCCCCTCGTGAATCAGGCTCTGCATCATTTCGTCCACGGTCACCAGTTCGAAAATGCCGGTGCGGCCCCGATAGCCGGAATGATTGCACTGCGCGCAACCGACTGGGACATACAATGTCGGCGGAGTGGCCGGATCCACATTCAACACTTGGCAGTCGGTCGGCACCGCCAGATGCGGCTGCTTGCACTGTGGACAGAGCTTGCGCACCAGCCGTTGGGCCAGCACACCGATCAGCGACGACGACAGCAGGAACGGCTCCACCCCCATATCGCGCAGCCGGGTCATGGCGCCGACCGCGCTGTTGGTATGCAGGGTCGAAAGCACCAAATGGCCGGTCAGCGACGCCTGCACCGCAATTTCGGCGGTTTCCAGATCGCGGATTTCGCCGACCATCACCACGTCCGGGTCCTGGCGCAAAATGGCGCGCAAACCCCGCGCGAAGGTCATCTCCACCTTGGTGTTGACCTGGGTCTGGCTGATGCCGTCAAGGTAGTACTCAATCGGATCCTCGACGGTCATGATGTTGCGCCGGCGATCGTTGAGTTGCGTCAAGCCGGCATAAAGCGTCGTCGTTTTGCCGGAACCGGTCGGTCCGGTGACCAGCAGAATGCCGTGCGGGCGGTGAATCAGCTTCAGCAACCGCGTTTCATCGCCCGGCTCCATGCCCAGGTGCTGCAAATCCAGCCGGCCCTCGCGCTTGTCCAGCAGACGCAGCACCACCCGCTCGCCATGTCCGGTCGGCAGGGTCGAGACCCGCACGTCCACCGGCCTACCGGCGACCCGCAGCGAAATCCGCCCATCCTGCGGCAGCCGCTTTTCGGCGATGTCGAGATGCGCCATGACCTTGACCCGCGACACCAGCAACGGCCCCAAGGCTCGCGGCGGTTGCAGCGCCTCGCGCAGCACGCCATCCACCCGGAACCGCACCAGCAGACGATTCTCGAACGATTCGATGTGAATGTCCGAGGCGTTTTCCTTGATGGACTCAGTCAGCAGCGCGTTGATCAGCCGGATGATCGGCGCATCGTCGGCGCTTTCCAGCAAATCTTCCGGCTCGGGCAGAGTCAGGGCGACCTGGTTCAGATCCATTTCCTCGCCCAGGTCTTCCATCATTCGCGCCGCGCCGTTGCTCTCCCCCTCGTAGTGGTCCTGCAACAGACGCTCAAACTGTTCGGCGGGCGCCAGCGCGGGCCACAACGGCGCACCCAGATAACGGCGCAATTCCGTCAGACTGCGCCGGTTGACACCAGGCCGGCAGATGACCTTGACCCCCTCCGCCGTTTCTTCCAGCACCAGCACGCCGTGGCGCTTGGCGAAGGCATAGGGCAAACGGTGAGTCGGCGCAGTCCCGGTTTCGTCCGGCGCCACCGGTAACGATTCAGCCATCAACGATCACCAAAGCCGAACTCTGTCGGCGCCGGGGTTGACGGAGGCGGGCTGACGACCGGAGCGGGAGCGACTGGCGGCTGCGTATCGAGGATCGTACCCTGCGCCTTGACCTCCGCCGGCGTTTTCAACACCGGCGTCTGCGCCTCCGGCAGCAGGGAGACTTCCCTGGTGCGCGCCGCCAGTTGCTGGTCGCGGATGTAGCTGTATTTGTCGCTGGTGTATAAAGTGCCCTGCCCCGGATCCCGCAGAATGACCGGATGCAGAAACACCATCAGATTGCGCTTGAGCTTGGTGGTGTTGCGATAACGAAACAAATTACCCAAAATAGGGACATCGCCCAGTAGGGGCACCTTTGAAGCGCCCTCGTCGAGCTTGTCATCGATCAGCCCGCCCAGCACCAGAACCTGCCCGTCTTCCACTAATACGCTGGTCTTGATCTCGCGGGTGTTCAGGGTCGGGCCCTGGGAAGCAGCGTTGGCCGATGGCACCACGTTGGATACTTCCTGGCTGATTTCCAGCTTGACGGCGTTCCCTTCATTGATCTGCGGCTTGACCTTGAGCTTGATACCCACCTTCTCGCGATTAATGGTTTGAAACGGATTACCGATCTGCGAAGCAGTACTACTCCCGCTACTGGTCGAGGTAGTGTAGGAACCGGTCACGAACGGCACATCCTGGCCGACGATGATTGATGCTTCCTCGTTGTCCAACGTCACAATGGTGGGCGTAGACAGCACGTTGGCATCGGCATCCTTGGCCAGGGCGCTGATCAGCACGCCGAAAGGGTTGCCTTCGGTAAAGTCGCCCACCCCGAGATGAAGGCCCTGGGGGATGAGTGATGTATCCGTCAAAGTACCGCTGTTGGCCTTCAGGGCCAGCGCAAGAACGTTGGCCAGATTGGAGTTGCCCGTATTCAAGTTGGTGAAGCCCACCGCATTGTTGGTCCCCACCACCCATTGCACGCCGAGTTCGGCAGTTTTCTCGGCGGAAATCTCGGCGATGACCGCCTCCACCAGCACCTGGGCGCGGCGCACATCCAGTTGCGCAATGACCGTGCGCAGCGAACGGATCAGTTCCGGCGGCGCCGTGATCACCAGGGAGTTGGTCGCCTCGTCGGCCTGGATGTCCACCAGGCTCGCTCCACTGCTGCTACTGCCGCCGCCCGGCGCCCCGGCAGCCTGACCTGGGATCGGGGCGTTGCGGGCGGCTTCGCTGCTTAGATTTTTGCTCACGCCCTGCAACACCGTCATCAGATTCTTGGCCTTGGCGTAGCGCAGATAGACCACCTGGGTATTGCCGCCGCTGTCCACCGGCGTGTCGAGGTGAGAAATCAACGTCCGCAACCGTACCCGCGAGGCTTTGTCGCCGCTGAGCAGAATGCTGTTGGTACGCTCATCCGCCACCATACGCGGCGGCGCGCCCGCGGCGGCAGTCGGATCAGCCTTGACCCGGCTCTGCTCCAGGGCGGTGAGCACTCGCACGATCTCGGCGGACGCAGCGTGGCGCAGCGGCACGATTTCGACTTCCTCATTACTCGCCAGATCCACCCGGGCGATGATGCTGGCGATGCGCTCGACGTTGGCGGCGGTATCGGAAATGATCAGGACGTTGGTCGGGGTATAGGCCGCCAAATGCCCTTGTGGCGGAATCAGAGGCCGAAGAATCGGCACGATCTGTGCGGCGGAGACGTTCTGGACCTGGATCACCCGGGTCACGATCTGGTCCGGTTCAACGCCATTGCGCTGATCCACGGTGGGAATATTTTCCTGCTTGGCTCCGGCTGCCGGCACGATCTTGATGACCTTGCCATTCGGGATGGCGGCGAAGCCATGCACGGCCAGCACCGCCAGGAACACCTCGTACAGTTCCTTCTCGTCCATGGCTTTGGACGAAATGACGGTGACCCGCCCCTTGACTCGTGGATCCACGATGAAGTTCTTGCCGGTCAACACCGACATGCTCTCTACCAGGGCGCTGATCTCGGCATCCTTGAGATTGAGCGTCACCGGCGCGGCGGCCACCGGCAAGGTCAGCGCCAACCCCAGCAGCAGTGCGCCCAGGGCGCGGCGTGCAGGGCGCAACTGTAGGAGAGCAAGCCGTTTATGCAGCCAATGCGATTGGATCATGGTCGGAGATCGGTCAGCGTAACGTCAGCAGCAAATTAAGCATGGACCGCCATGGCTTCATCGCGGCGGACCCCGCAGAGAAAAAGTCAGCGGAATTTCAGCGCCGTTGCGCAATACGCGCACGCTAAGTTGATCGGCGCTGAGCACTTCATGCAACAAAGTCAGACCTTGAGCGGGACTGTTCAAGCGGTTGCCGTTGATTTCCGTGATGACATCACCGCCGTTCAGGCCCAGTTGCTGAAAAATCTGCCGGTCGCGTCCTGGCCGCAGGCGAAACCCGATGAACTGCCCGTTTTGCAAATAGGGACTGGCGAACGCGATATCTTCCAGGGCCTGGGGCCGGGCCATCGCCTCGCCGCGCAACCGTTCCGCCACGGCGCTGGCGTCAATCACCGGCGACTGCCTGGAACTGGTGGGTTCGAACGTCGGTTCAACCGTTGGTTCAGGTGCGCCTGGCGGCGCCATCACCGGCGCGCTCGGCAGGTTCGCCTCACCCAGTTTGGGCAGCTTGAGCACCTCCTCCCGACCGGCGCGGGAGACTACCACATGGTCACGCTGAATGCGTTGCAGGCGGGCGCCACCCGGTAAAGACTCGCCGATCCGGTAGCCGCGCTCCGGCCCACTGCCATCGGCAATCAGGGCCAGCGCCCGGTCACCGCCCCGCTCCATGAAAAACACCCCAACCAGCCGCAAATTTAGCGGGGTAGCGGGCGCCGGGGCGGGCGCCGCCGCCACGGGCTGACTGGCTTCCGTCTGGCCGAATAGATGCCATGAACTGATAACGGCGGCATCGGCGGGACGCGCCGTCGCTGGCTGATCAGCCGAGGGCGCAGCTCCAGTCGCCGTGGGCAACCGGGCGGACGGCAGGGCCGGGCCGGCCAGGATCGCCAGCGTCAAGCCGGCGAGGGCGCGCGCCAGCGCGATCACCAGGAGCACATTGACGGCCGTTACAGCGACCCGTGACCAGCGTTCGGATTGAAACAGGA
>CALMNY010000151.1 GCA_937872125.1 uncultured Candidatus Competibacteraceae bacterium
CACCTGCCGTGAGCGCCGCCCCAGTCCCAGCCGCCGCCCCGCCCGCCGTCCAGGAAGACCCCGGTGACGAAGCTGTATAACGGCGCGGGCCAGCCGCTCGAACTGGGACCGGCGCTGGGGCGCGGCGGCGAGGGCGCGGTTCACGAAATCGCTGGCCGGCCTGGCTTTGTCGCCAAGGTCTATCACCAGCCCATCAGCGCCGACAAGGCGCTCAAACTGGACAACATGGCCCGGCAGGCGCATCCCAGCCTGCTGGAAATCGCCGCCTGGCCGGTGGACGTGCTGCGCCCCCGACCCGAGGCGCGGGTGCAGGGCTTTGTCATGCCCCGCGTCAACGGCTTCCGGTAAATCCATAGTCTCTACGGCCCCTCGCACCGCAAGAAGGCGTTCCCGCAGGCCGACTGGTCGTTTCTGGTCCACGCCGCCCGCAATATGGCCAGCGCCTTCGAGGCCATTCATGCGCGCGGCCACGTCATCGGCGATGTCAATCCCGGCAATGTGGTGGTCTCGCCCCGGGCGCTGGTCAAGCTGATTGATTGCGACTCATTCCAGATCAGCGCCAATGGTCGGCTGTTTCTCTGCGATGTCGGCGTGCCGCAGTTCACCGCCCCGGAATTGCAGGGCCAGTCGTTTCACGGGCTGCGGCGCACCCCGGATCACGATACCTTCGGCCTGGCCCTGCTGTGCTTTCATCTGCTGTTCATGGGCCGTCACCCCTTCGCCGGTCGCTACCGGGGCAAGGGCGACATGCCCATCGAGCGCGCCATCCGCGAATGCCGTTTCGCCTTTGGTCGCCACGCCCACACCCGGCAGATGGAGCCGCCGCCCTGCACCCTGCCGTTCACCGCCCTGCCGACCAGCGTCGCCGACCTGTTCGAGCGGGCCTTTGCCCCGCCCAAGCTGGCCCAGGGCCGCCCCGCCGCCCGCGACTGGCTGCAGGCGCTGGAGCAGCTCGGCGCCGAACTGCGCGTCTGCCGCCGCAATGGTGCGCACAAGTACCCGCGCGCCTTGCCGGATTGCCCCTGGTGCGCGCTGGAACAGGCCAGCGGGACCGCGTTCTTCGTGCTGCCGGAACGGTTTCCGGCGGATGAACCGGGGGGCGGTCCTGGCGCGTTCGATCTGGACGCCGTCTGGAATCGCATTCAGGCCATCACGCCACCCGGCGACGTCGCGATGCCCGCGCCCACGCCGCGCACGCCGATTGTTCCCACGCCGCTCCCGGAAGCGCTGCAACACATTCAGCGCGCCAACGGGATTAAGGCAGCGGCGATTGCGGGCGCGGCGCTGGTGGCCACGCTCATCCAGTGGCGGCTGGTCTGGCTGTGGGCGCCGCTGGCGGCCGCCGCCTGGTCGCTGCTGCGCGACGGCGCGGTCCACCGCGAAGCGCAACGCCGCCGACTGGCGCTGTTCGCCGCCCGCCAGGAACTCATCGAACTGCGCGCCGCCTGGAATCAGCGCGCCGGCGCGCACGCCTTCACCGCCCGGTTGCAGGCCCTGACCGCGTTGCGCGACCGGCATCGGCAGCTGGCGACGGCGTTGCAACAGGATTTGCAACGGCTGGAAAGCGACCAGCGCCAAACGCAGTTACGGGCGTTCCTGGAAGGCTACTTCATTGACGTCGCCCAGATTCCCGGCATTCTCACCACCGACCGGATGGCGCTGGCCTCCTACGGCATCGAAACCGCCGCCGACGTCACCGCCGAGGCGTTGCAAACCGTGCCCGGCTTCAGTCCGCGACTGCGGCTGGGTCGCCAGCGAACGGCGGCGCTGCTGGGCTGGCGGCAGGATGTGGAACAGCGGTTTCGCTACGATCCGCGCCAGGGCGTTGATCCCGCCGCCATCGCCCGCCTGCGCCGGCAATACGCCCAGGAACGCACGCGCATCGAGCGGGAACTGCTGGCGGGCGCTGATGAACTGGCTAAACTCAAGGCGGAACTTCTCAAACAGCGCGCCCAGCTCAATATCGCCCTGATCCACCAGGCGATGCGGGAAGCGCAGGCCCAGGCCGATCTGCGGGCATTCCCGCCCCGCCTGGACGCCCTTTGGCGGCGCCGTCGCGGTTAGGCGGCCCGCGACAGTCGGAGCATGGCCATGGGTAGACGCAACGAACACACGCGCGAGGAACTCCGGGAAATCGCGCTGCAAGCCGCCGAACAGTTGGTCGCCGAACACGGCCTGGCCGGCCTGAGCACGCGCAAAGTGGTGGGCCGCATCGGCTACACCGTCGGCAGTCTGTACATGGTATTCCGCAATCTGGACGACCTGATCGCCCAGATGAACGAACGCACGCTGGAAACTCTGCAAGCCCGCCTGCTTGCCGCCATTGCCCACCAGCCGCCCGCCGCCGCGCTGCGGGCGCTGGCGCAGACCTACATCACCTTCGCCCTCACCGAAACCCACCGCTGGCTGGCGGTTTATGAACACCGGATGCCGGAAGACCAACCTCTGCCCGATTCCTTCACCGCCAAGGTGGCGGGCATGTTTGAACTGGTGCAACAGCAACTGGCGCTGCTCTGCCCCCGGCGGTCCCCGGCGGACATTACCCTGGCCGCCCGCGCCCTGTGGAGTGGGGTTCATGGCATCTGCATCCTGGGCTTCGACCAGAAGCTGGAGATGGTGGGCGGGCCACCGATTCAGGAGGTCACCCGCTCGCTGCTGGATCATTACCTGGCGGGGTTCACTCAGTCGTAACCATCCTCTCGATAGGTTTGATTGAAATGGGTAGGCTGGGTTGGAGCGAAGCGGAAACCCAGCATTCGGCTGAGTGATGCGGGGATTCGCTTCGCTTCATCCCAGCCTGCACGGCAAAAGTCAAAATCTACCGGGAATTGAGATCACATCCTGAATTTGGGCGAGGAAAGCGCCATGCTGCTTCAGGACGAATCGCTCCAGCGCCGCATCGGCGTCGTCGGCCTGACCGTCGTCGGCGTCACCACCACCCAGAAGCAGCCGTGGCTTTGACCGGCCTGTTGTTCTACTTCTGGGCGGTGCGCAGCAGTTGGCCGACCCCGGCGCTGCGCCGCTCCCTGGCGGATTCCTCCGCCCCATCAGGAGAATCACCATGATCCCGCTGAATCCGCCCGATCCCGTTCGGCTGGCCGCCGTCGCCGAACTCTGCACCCTGCCCGATCCCTATCGCCGGGATGCCGCCAGCGATGAGTTGTTCGTCCGCGCCATGCGGGAAATCTGCGCCTGGCATATTGCCCGCTGTCCGTTCTACGCGCGGCTGGCGGCGCTGCTGGACTTTACGCCAGAGCGGCTGGCCACCGTCGCCGATTGCGCCCACATCCCGCCGATCCACGCCAACTTTTTCAAGCAGCACGAAGTCCTGTCCATTGACCGCGCGGCCATCACCAACCACCTGACCTCCTCCGGCACCACCGGCCAGAAGTCGCAGATGTTCTTCGACGCCTGGACGCTCGGCGTCGGTCAGGCCATGGTGGCGCGCATCTTCGCCCGCTACGGCTGGCACACGCCGGAGCAGCCGACCAACTATCTGATTTTCAACTACGAACCCGTGACCGGCAGCAAGGTGGGCACCGCCTTCACCAACCAGTTCCTGGCTCAGTTCGCTCCGGTCCACCGGGTCGCTTATGCGCTGCGCCACAGCGGCGGTGGCCGGCATGAATACGACCCCTTCGGCTGCATCCGCGCCCTCCAGGAATACGCCGACGAAGGTCTGCCGGTACGGTTGCTTGGCTTTCCCGCCTTCCTGCACGCCACCCTGGAGCGGATGCGGGCGCTGGAACTGGACAAGCTGCGCCTGAACCCTGATTCGCTCGTGTTCTTTGGCGGCGGCTGGAAGAAGGACGCCCAGCGCGCCGTGCCCAAAGCCGAGTTGTACGCGCTGATCGAGGACTGGCTGGGCATCCCGAATCTCCGCATCCGTGACGGCTACGGGGCGGTGGAATACAGCGTTCCCTCTATCGAATGCGACCGCCACCGGCTGCACGTGCCGGTCTATTCGCGGGTGTTCGCCCGCGACGTGGCGACGCTGGAGCCGCTGGGGCCGGGCCAGACCGGCTTTTTGCACGCGGTTTCGCCCTACATCACCTCGGCCCCGGCCCACAGCGTGCTGATGGGCGATCTAATCCAGTGGCAGCCGGGCGAAGAATGCGGCTGCGGCCTGAGCACGCCGTATTTCGAGCTGCTGGGCCGCGCCGGCACGGCCAAGAACCGCAGTTGCGCGATGGCCGCTGCTGAACTGCTGAAATAGGAGGGAAGGTCATGGCGCACACTCATCTCTGGCGCGGTGAATGGATTGACGACCGCGAACTGGCTGACCGGCTGCCGAATCTGGCCGCAACCCTGGCCGAGGATTGCCAAAATTCCCTGGATTTACCGGGCCTGTACCGCGCCGGCGACGCCCTCGCCGCCGAGTTGAACCAGCGCGGCGCGTTGTACGACCGGCTGGCCGACGAACTGGCGCAAACCGGCGATTCGCCCGCCGACCGCGCCGCCACTCTGGCGACTCTGGCCGACTTTCTGCGCGCCGAAACCCTGGAATATCAGGTCTTGCGCGCCTTCGGCGATCCCGCGCCCTTCACCCCGCGCCGCATCGCCTACGCCGAACACCGCTTTGAAGCCTGGGCGCCGCTGGGCGTGCTCGGTCACGTCACCCCCGCCAACGTGCGCGGCGTGGCGGCGATGAGCCTGATCGAAGGGCTGCTGGCCGGCAATATCAATCTGCTGAAAACCAGCCGCCAGGACGGCCTGTTCACCCAGAAGCTTTTAAGCGCTCTGGTGGAACGGGAACCGGCTCTCAAACCGTTCGTCTACGTGCTGCGGCTGTCCTCGCAACAGTCCGAGACCCTGGGCGCGCTGTTCGCGCTATGCGATGGCGTGGCGGTGTGGGGCGGCGAGGATGCGGTGGCGGCGGTGCGGGCGCTGACCCCGCCGGCGGCGCGGCTGATCGAATGGGGCCACCGGATCTCCTTCGCCTACGTCGCCCGCGAATCGAGCAGCGACCCGGCCATCTTGCGGGCGCTGGCCCACGATGTCTGCTTCATCGAGCAGCAGGCCTGCTCCAGCCCACAATGCCTGTATCTGGAAACGGATGATCCCCCCGAACTGCACGCCTTCGCCGAGCGGTTCGCGGCAGTGCTGGCCGAAGTGGCCCCCACCATCCCGCGCGGTCAGCCGCCGGGTCTGCACGAACAGGCCGAAATCACCACCACCCGCGAACTGTGCCGGCTGAACGGCGCCATGGACGACAGCCGGGTCATCGAAGCCCCGGACCGGAGTTGGCGCTTGCTGGTCGAGCCAAAGCCCGGTCTGCGCGCCTCGCCGCTGTTCCGCACCCTCTGGATCAAGCCGTTGCCGGTCGCCGCCATCGCCGCCACGCTGCGGCCGCTGCGGGCCTACCTGCAAACCGCCGCGCTGGCCTGCCCGCTGGAACGGCTGGCCGACATCAGCCGCGCCCTGCTGGCCGCCGGCGTGACCCGCATCGCTCAGCCCGGCGCGCAGGTCGGCGGCTATCTCGGCGCTCCGCACGATGGCGTCTACAGCTTGCAACGCTACGCCCGGCGGGTGGCGCTGGAACTGCCGGCCAGCGTTCAGGGCATTACCAGCTTCGCCGAACTGGAAGCCCCGCCGCCGTTGCCCCCGGACGCCGCCGCCGCGCCGGTCATGGACAAGGCCGGGTTCCTGGCGTTGCCCACCGATGCCGCCGCCGCCCACCTGTATTTCAAGAGCGGCGGCAGTTCCGGCGATCCCAAGGTGGCGGTGTTCAGCCACGCCGACTATGCCCGGCAAATGCGCGCCGCCGCCGATGGCCTGTACGCCGCCGGCCTCGATCCAGTCCGCGACCGCTGCATGAACCTGTTTTTCGCCGGCCATTTGTACGGCAGCTTCATCAGCTTCTGGAGCGTGCTCGAACAGTTGCGGGCGGTGCAATTGCCGATGACCGCCATTGACGACAGCGCCGAAGTGGCGGCGATCATCGAACGGTTCCAGGTCAATACCCTGCTGGGGATGCCGTTCTATCTGGTGCGGCTGTTCCAAGACCAGGGCGAGCGGTTGAAACGCTACGGCGGGGTGCGCAAGATTTTCTACGGCGGCGAGCACTTCCCGCCGGCGGAACGGGCGCGGCTGCAACGGGAATTCGGGGTGGACATCATTCGTTCCGCCGCCTACGGCAGCAATGACGCCGGGCCGATGGGCTATCAGTGCCCGCATTGTGAGGGCGGCGTTCATCACCTGCTCGGCACCCAATGTCTGGAAATCCTGGCGCTGGACGAAGATCGGCCGGTCGCGGCGGACGAAGTCGGCCGATTGGTGGTGACGCCGCTGGCGCGAACCGCCCAGGCGATTCGCCGCTACGAAACCGGCGATCTGGGCCGCTGGGTCGGCCCCTGCCCCTGCGGTCGCCGCGCGCCGCGCTTTGAACTCATGGGCCGCTACGGCGACCTCTTCCGCGCGCCCTACTTCTTCAGCTACGCCCGGTTCGTCCACATCCTGGCTGAACACGCCGGCTATGACGCCGAAAGCCAAATCCTGCTGACCCAGGGCGAGAGCGGCCGGTCGCGCATCACCCTGCGCCTGTCTGACCAGACGCCGCTGACTACCGACCAGGTCCGCGATGTCGTACTGGTGCATTATCACGACCTGCGTGAATTCGTGATGGAGCACGGTCTGACCGAGTTCGCGGTGGAGCGGGCGCCGCTGGCGCAATTCGTCGTGACGCCGATCAGCGGCAAACTCAA
>CALMNY010000152.1 GCA_937872125.1 uncultured Candidatus Competibacteraceae bacterium
GGTTTGAATTGCTACTACCCTTAGCCCCACCCGCGCCCACCGTGACCGTGACATTCGCAGCGACCGGCACCCAGGCGCAGCGCAGGCCACCGCCGCCGCCCCCCCCACCTGACTTAGTGTTGCCGCTATCGGGCAAAGCACCCCCGCCACCGCCGCCCATCACCTCCACCCAGACCTCGGTCACCCCAGCCGGTCTGACCCAGGTGCCCGACGTGGTAAACAGTTGTTCATGCAAGGTGCGGTTAAGCATGTCCAGGCTAGCAGCCCGGTCGGCGGTCAAGCGCTCGTGCAGCGTGGTGATATAACCAGCCCACGTGCCGGACAGGCGCGTGTTCAGGGTATCCAGCGTCGTTTTGGCACTGTCCAGATACCCGGCGCGGGTCTCGCTCCAGCGCGTCGTCAACGTCGTGAGCTGTTGTGCCCAGGCACTGGTCAAGCGCTCATGCAAAGTCGTGACTTGTGCCGCCCAGGCGCTGGTCAGACGGTCCAGCAGGGTCTTCACGTCCACCAAAATTTTGGCCAGCAAGCCGGTCATAGCGCGCTCTCCTCGGCGTCAACGCCAATCAGGCGGTCATTCTCGTCATAACTGAGCGTTTCGGTCCGCCGCCGACCGTTGCCGTCAGTTTGCACGCGGGCGACTAAGTCGCCCGCGTAGCCCACGGTGATGACGTATTCGCTGGCGCCATAGGTCTCAGTGATGGTTGCCACCCGCCCCTGGTCGTCATAGGTGATGGCGGTACTGTCCGCCCAGTGGGTTTGGGTATCGGTGGCCTGGGCCAACTGCGTGGCCGCCGTGTATAACAAGCCATCCAAGCCATTGAGCGCCTGAATCAGGCGCCCGACATCATCGTTCAGGAAATTGGCAGCATTGGGCAGCGGCAGGTTATAGCGGACAGTGCGATTGTCAATCATGTGATGGCCACTCGCAGGTTACGCACGCGCGGGCGATTGACGGCCGTGCCCGACAGCGTTAACTGCACGCGGGTCTGTGGTTCAGTGAAATCTTCCAGGCGATAGTGACGCTCCACCCAGCCATCGCCCAGTTCGGTCTCGGCAATCAGGTCCATCGCCGCCCAGCTTGCGCCGTCCTGCAGGGTGGGCGTTACTGACCCGCCATTGAGGAACACGTCGTAATAAATATTGATGTCGACCGTCAGGGCCTGCGGGCTGACATTGGTGTCCAAGGCGCGGGAAATATAGTTACTATCATCGAGCCGCTTGCCGGCCACCAATTGAATGGTGCGATGCAGCACCGGGGAGGCGGTGGCAGTGCCAATTAAGTCCGCGCGCCAGGTCAGGGTGCCGGTAAAAGGGGCATCCAGGGTAAACGGCTGGGCCTCGCTGACGGTATAGGTTTTGGCGCCGGCGGTAATGACAAACAGCACATCGCAGTCTTCGGTAGGCCGCTCAACTGCGGCCAAGACCAGCAACTGATCAATGTCGGTGACCGCAACCGGGTCCAGGGTAATGCTGCGCGTCCGGTTATCCGGCGGGTAATAAGGCGCCAATAGGCGGAAGGCCAGATCCTTGGTTTGATGCGGCGTCCAGGTGAGGTTGTTAGACGACGACAACAGCACGCCAATCTGATACGGCTGGGAGGTCACCCACTGCTGTGCCGTGACATCAAATTCACCCAGATTGGCGGTGGCCACGGCCGACACCGCGTCGTTGCACATGATGATGAGGGCGTATTCCCGGTTGGCCTCCAGGGGCACTGCGTCGCACTCAAAGCGTGTCCACCCATTCACCGTGATCTGCTCCGGCGTTTTGGTGGCTTCCGCGACGATGACGCTGGTGGGGATGCCTTGCGAGACTTCGCGGATTTGCATCAGCACCCGCGTCGTGCCCACGGCCGTGAACCACAGATCGACGCCAGCCACTTGCGTGTTGGCGGCCAGCATAAAGGTTTGCGCCAGAGGGTCAACCCACGTCAGTACGCGGCGCGTGGTGCGGGTATTGATTAAGCGCAGTTCATTGGTGGTGATTTGGCCACGACCCACAAACGTAGCGCTGGCGCTGGTGGCGGCGCCATCAAACGTCACTAATTTAGAGCCTGTGGGAACGCCCTCGGGGATTTGAAACTTGCCGGTGATAATGCCGTCTTGATTAGCGCTTAGCGTCGTCATTACAAGGCCTGCGGCGTGACGGATAGCCCGTCAAAAGTAACGGTTTGCAAAATCTCCCCGGGGCCGAAGCCGGTCAGGGTAAAGGTGATCCAGATGGGGCGCAGCGTCTGGACGCTGCCTGCGGCACTGCTGACCACTTCCGTTTCGCTTCGCGTGTACGTTTCGGTCCGCACCACCAGGTAGCCAAGGGCAATCAGCTCTTCTTCGGTCTCTTTGCCGGTGATTTTGCCAAATTTGATCAGCATTTCCCGCCGGCGAAACGGATCATTCACATAATCGGCGCCTTCAAACTCGCGGGTAATGCCCGATGTCCACGTCGTGTTATTCACTACCCAGAAATCCTGCGCCGGCGCCAAGGTCGCGGTGCCGGGCAGGGGGGCGAAGGAGTCATAGGGATTCACCAACATGCTGCCCGTGCGCAGAGGCTGGTCAATCACCGCCGTCGCGTCGGTCGGGGTCAGCAAGCCCGGCGCGGCCAACGTCTGCTCAAACACCGTCGCCGCCACCCCTAGGGTCAAATCGCCCGCCAGGATGGCGGCGGTTTGCACCAGCCCCTGATCGCGGAAATCCTCGTCGCGGAACGGATCGGCGAACACCCCCTTCTTCGCCGGCAGATCGCGCTGGGTTAGATCCAGCGCCAAGCGTTCCTCGGCAACCAGGGCAAACAAGGTATCGATGCGCCGACCGAGATAATTCAGCTCGTTCATCGGCACCATGCGGGGGGCATTGTTGATCAAGCGAAACCGCTCATCCCAGCGCTGATCAAGCACCGCCACCCCCAGCATGCCCGAGGGCACCGGGGGAATGCGTGGCTGGCGGGTGGCGGCAATGCCGGTCACGACGCGGATCTCGCCCAGCATGTCGAGACAAATCAAATCAAAACGCGGCAGCGCCCAGGCATACGACAGCAGGATTTCCGTGCCCGGCACGGCACCGCTAACCGTCACGCCCGTGGTGGTCCACGCCTCGGGCACATACGTGTCGCGGTATTGGTAAACCAGGGTGTAACTCTCGCCCGCCCCGGGCTCGGCGCCCGCCAACGACCAGTCGACGCGCGAGGCCGTCAATTGATAATCTTGCCCGGCGACATATTCCGTGAACGGCGCGTTGGCCAGGGTGATGGACACAATGGCCGTCACCGAGGTTCGCACCACGCCCCCATCCACCACCTCGTCCAGCGATCCGGACACACCATGGGTAATAACCGTGGTGGCTTGGCGCACCACCGAGACCGCCGTGGCAGTATGCAGTGGCGTGAAGTAGCTGGCCACCGTCTCGGTGCCGCCGCTGGCGGGGTGCGATTCATTGACGACGGCGCGCGTGGTGGGCTGGGTGGCATACACCACCCGCCGCGCATGCTGGCGCACAATCTCCTCGCCACCCACCCGCGCCACTCCGGCGGCCATCGAGTACACCTGCTCGCCTTGCGCCCCGTCCGCCAGGCGCGACACCATCATGCCGGCGGAGACGTAATACCCGCCGGCGGACTGGCGGTCGTAGCGCGCAATGGCCTGGGCCACGGCATCGACCTGGGGCGGCGGGGTTTTGCCGATGAGCAGGCCGTCTTCGATGTGGTAGACCGGATAGAAATCACCCGTCTGCCCGTCGCCCTCATAGCCCCAGACGCCGGTGATTTGCAGCCGCGCGGCGCCGGGGTCTTGGTAATTCCGAAACGAGATGGCCGGATCGCGGAGGTTGGGGTCCTCAACCTCGGTAATGACCGTTTCGGTGAGGTAAACCCCGACCGTCACCTGGCCGGTTGTGGGCACGGTCAGTGCGCCCGCTGGCACACCGCGCACCGCGCCGCGCAGATACAAAGCGCCACCCGTAATGGTGGTGGCGCCGCTGTAGAGATCGACAATAATGTCCGCGCCGGACAACACATCGCCTTCCTTGAACAGAGCGTCGGTAACGCGCTGCAGGCGATGCATGCTGGCCGATTGCACTTCGTTAAGTTCGGCGGCCTGCAGGACGTTGCCCGCCCTGAACAAATGCCGCTCGTAGTGATCCGTGGCGTCGAAACGGTCGTAGTAGTGGGGCAGGTTAATTGGCATGACTAGATGACCAAGACAAATTCAAATTGCTGGCGCGTCAGCGGCGAGCGCACCAGCGGCAGTGCAAACCGCTCCACGGCGATGAGCGTACCTGGCTCCTCCAGCTCGGCGGGCACGAAATAGGTCTGCCCGGCCGGCAAGCCCGTCATGACCGTGGTGTTAATAAACAGCCCCACCTCGCGAATAATGGCGTCTGACGCGGCGGCAAACCCAAAATCGAACCGCAGATAGAGACTGTTGGTCGGATCTTCGGTCAGGGTGTAATTCCCCGTGGGGGTCTCAATCAGACCCTCCTCATCCGCCACGGCATAGCCGGTTGCCGTGACGCTGGCGCGACCCAGTTCAGCGACCAATGCGGTATCGCCCAGTTCGGGGGGAACCAGAACGGTATCCCAGGCGGCATCACCGGCGCCCCAGGCCAGGTGCAGCGGGCGCGCTTTGATAACGGCGGCCCAGGCGGCGCGGCCGATGGTGGTCAAGATAGCCATGTGCGGTCTGATCCTCGTCCAATGGTAGGATCAGCCTACTGTCACGACTCCGCTGTCGGGGCAAACGTGCTAAAACCAGCCGCGTTGAGGCGGCGGAACACGGGGCCGGACGTTAAATGGGCGACCACTGAACGCCAAAATAATCGCCATCAGTAGTAGCAAATAAGCGACCATCCGCCGTCACTAACGGCACCGGCGCAATGAAGCCAAAATATTCGCCATCAGCGGTAGCAAAGAAGCGACCATCCGCCGTCACTAACGGCCCCGGCGCATTTACAGTCACCCCGGGGGTGATTTCATACTGGCCAGCCAAGACCGGCAGCCAAGTGCGCGTGTCCCACTGTCCGGTCCAACTCTCAATACTGCTCAGCGGTCGCAACCCCGGGGTCGTCATGGCCCGCACCTCAATGCGCGCCAGGGGTAACGGCGGGGCGGCGGGAGCCACCGCTAACTGCAGGTCAACGGACAACCGGCCATGCCGGTTGACGGGGATCACGGCGGCATAGTGCAGGGTATTAACCGTCTGCACGCTGACATCCGCCAACGCCGCGCCGAGGCGATACGCAGGCAACAAGGTGGCGGGGGGTAACAAAATCGTGCCCGCTGGCCGATCCGCTTCAGCGTGGGCCATGGGTCCTGGCCACGCCTGATGGTCAGGGGCGGTCAAGCGCAGCGTGTGATACTCATAGATTGGCGCCCCCGGCAAATGATGTGCCCCGGACAGGGTGGCGTCGGTGCTGAGATAGTGCATTTCCTGCCACGGCTCGACCACGCGCACTGTTGGGTAGCCGAGCCGGCGCAAGCTGTGCTCCAAACCGCGCGGGGTGTTGCGTGGCCGGAACACCTCGGCCCGCACATGCGCCCGATAAGCCGCATCGTCCATGCCCGGCAAGCGCGGGATGCCGTACAGGTCGCCATGCACGTCCAGCCAGCTTTCATCGGCGGTCGCCAGGCTCTCCTGCGCCACCGCCTCCGGGATCGCCGCGCTAAAGCGGCGCCATTCGCGCTCTACCGGCCGGGTAATGGCATGCACCAGGGAGGTGAAGGCGTACCATGGCGTGCCACTGCGGTCCGTCAGCGTGCCCCGCCCTTCCAGCAACACCACGGCGCCCAAAGCCAGGAGCCACTGGTCATAGCCCGGATCAAGGGTGAAGCCCTCGGCTTGCAAGGCATCCACCAGCGCGCCGACGGTATAGTCGGCCAACTCATAGGTGCGCTGCTGCTCGCCCCAGGAAAGGCGCAATTGCTCGTCGCTAATCTCCCAGGCCACCGCCGTCCCGGCCGGCGCGCGCAGGCGCACAGCCTCGCGCCGCTCGGGGTCGGTATTGAAATACTTCGGCAGGTAGCGCTGGATAGGCTCAAACACCGGGCTCGGCCTCCGTCAACAACAGGCTGCCATAGACGGGGCGCTGATGCCGTTGATAGGTTTGGTTGACGACGGGTGCCTGTAGCTCAAGGTTGATGATCCCCGCCACGCCGTACAGGGTGTTGATCACCGCCGGCACCGTCAGCACCGTGCCCGTGAAGGCGCGCAGCAGGCTGACCAGCGCGGCTTGCGCTTGGGTCTGCACCTCGGCCACGTCATAGCCGACGGCCAGGGTCACCGTCGCGGTGACCGTGAGCGGCACGTCGCTGATCGCCACGCATTCCACCGCCATGCCGGCCGGGCGGTAACCGGGGACAATCAGGTCCTGGGCATCATCGCGATAGCCGTCAATGAGGGCCTGCACCCGCGCCACCAGCGCCGCAGAGGTGGCTCCATCGCCGTTATGCACATACAGCACCACCCGCCCCGGGGTCTCGTGAATGGCGACATGACGCACCTGCTCAATCACCACCCCGTCGGCTTCGATCATCGCCAGCCGCGCTCCGTACTCCAGGGCACCCAAGGTGCCGCGCGCCAGGCTGGCGATATAGGCGGCAAAACGAGTGCGCTGCTCGGCATCGGTCTCTTCCAGGCGCCCATTCAGGATCGGCTGGCGATTAGTGCTGGCCACCCCGACCGCCGTCATCGCGGCACTGCCGTTGACGATCACGCTTAGGCCGCCAACCTCGGCATTGGCCTCCGGTCCGGCTTGCGCGGCGCGCGCCAGGGTGGTGACCTCGAAGGTACCCGCCGCGATGGTCGCGCTGGCTAGGGTCAGGTATTCGGCGCTGCCGCCGAGTAACCGCACCCGCGTGCCCGCAGGGATCTCCACGTTGTCCGCCGGCGGCACCACCACATAAAAGGTCACCGCGCCCAGGGCATAGGCGGCCGGCAGTTTGGCAAAATCAAAGCCGGAAAACACCGCTTGGGAAATGGCCTCGTCAATCGCCTGGGTGGCTCCCAGCCACAGCTCATCCAGGCCGACGGCGGTTGCCTCCAGCCACGAGCGCGTCACCGAGCCGACGTTGAAATCGGTCAGGCGGTCGTTGCTGGCGCGCACATGCGCCACCAGGCGCGCCAAGATCTCGGGATAGGCCAGCGGCTCAAACATAGCTACAGTACCGGCAATTGAAACAGCACATTAAAATCAGTGACCCGCTCTTCGCCTACCGCTTGCGCTTGCACGTCCACCGCCAGGGTGTCACCCGTCGCCCGCGCGCCGACGGTGATGTCCGCGCTGCGCGGGTCGCGCAGCAAGGCGCGGCGCACAAAACCAGCGGCCATCAGCATCACCGTGGCCTGGTTGCCGAGGCCCAGGATGGTGTGAATCTCGCAGCCATAGGTCGGATGGGGCAAAAACGAGGCATAGGGTGTGGTGACGCGATGGCGCAGGGCTTGACTGAAGTTGCTCCCGCCGGACACTAGGCCAAGGTCACCGTCCACCGTGGCTAAACGACCCTGGTCCAGGCGCACGTCTTGCCCCAAGGCCTCGTCGCCGGTGACCACACTGGCATTGACGGCGTAGGCCGGCACCTTGAGCCAGTCGCCCCACAACACGGTATGCGGCAAGCGGTCCACGGGATTGAGCGACGCGACCAAAAAGGGCGGTTTGAGGTCATTCAGGGCGACCAGTTCGCGCCAGCGCAGGCCATCGCCCAGGACGCGCTGCGCCACGCTGGGCAGGGTGTCGCCGACGCGAATGGGAATTTCGGTTAGGCGCGCCATAGCAGGCCCTCCGCCAGGCTATTAAGCTCGGTGGTGGCCACCGCCCAGGGCAGGGCCGGGGCCTCCAGCACGTCGACCAGGAGCCGCTGGCGCACGCGCTCGCCGGGCGCGGTCAAGGCCAGGATGGGCAAGCGCCCGGAAGTCAGGCCCTGCGCTCCCGACCAAGCCACGCCTTGCCGTGCCCCGCGCAGGGCGTGCCAGGCGTGCAAATGCTGGTTAAACAACGGCCCGCGCGTCAGCAACACCGGCGGCGTGCCGCTGGCGCGGGTCCGCGCCAGGGTCAGCGTGGCGGCCTGTGCCAGGGCCTCGGCCAAACGCAGAAATTCCTGCCGCACCCCGTCTTCGCCCTCCGCCTGCCCGGCACGGGTTTCAGCGACCGCCTGCGTCAGCAGCGCCTGCCAGCCGGTCAGCCACGACGCCAAATCCCGATGCTGGGCGCGCAGCGCCGGCAGGGCGGTCACCACGCGGGTCAATTCCGCGAGTTGATAAGACAGATCCTGGGTGGGATTAGTTAACAACGGCATTGCCCCCCACTCATCCAGCCGACTCGACCAGCACCGTGCCGCCGCTGAGCACCACCGCGCCACACGAGCACAGGGAGCCGTTATGTGCGGCCGGCAGGCCATTGACCAACACCGTGTCGGCGCCCGAGACAATGACCACCACGCCATGCGCGACGCAAAAGGCGCGATCCGTCACCCGCGCCACGGCGATGTTTTCCGCAAAGACCGTCGGTGACGCGCTGATGATCGCGCCGCCGTGGCTGATGGGGTCGCCCAAATGCGCAATGGCCGGCATCAGAGTAACCGCTCCAGGCCCCACAATTGGAGATTAAAGCGATACAACAGCGGGCTTTGCTTGCTGCGCTGCAATTGAAACTGGCGGGGATAAACCTTGAACATGGTAAGATTGAGGGTATCGACCAGCAACAGTTGAATGGTGTCCGGGTCCTGTCCGGCGCGCGCTAACGCCAGCCGTTGTTGGTGATAATTTTGCACCAGCATGTTGCGCAAACTCACCATCAGTAGATCACCGCTGGCGAGCATACCGTTGCCAAAGCCGCCCCCCATTTTGTAGCCGGTGTTGCCACGAATATTAATCTCGGCAATGGCGGTGCCAAAGTCATCCACATAGGCCCCGCCCAGGGTATTGATCGCGGTAGCCCGGGTCGGATAGATGTAAGACATGTCTTCCGGCGGCGGCACAAACCAATACAGCCAGGGTATGCCGCCGTACAAGATCAGCATGACCGGCCGCTCGGCTTGACTTAATTGAGACAGCCCCGCCGCATACGCGGCTAACAGCGCTGGGGTTGCTAAGCTAAAGTCTAACATGCCTTTTTTCCGTTATTGATCACGCTAATTTAAATAAATATTACCGTCTTCGCCGGCCCTGATGGTCGCGCCGCCACTGCTGGTTAGGGTGACATTGCCCAGCGGGTCTATTTCCAAGGACGCATTGGCGATGCTTTGGATCAGCAGCGTGTTCAACGGCAGTTTATTCATCTTGGCTTGGGCGTTGGCTGCCGGAAAGACCATGCCCACCACAAACGGCTGGCCACTGAAATAACCAACCAACGCCAAGGCGTCATTTTTATTGCTCAGCTCCGGGCTCCAATGGCCGTCCGCCGGCTCGGCGATCTCGGTCATGTAATGAATGCCGTGGGTTTGCGACCCCCACAGCGTGCTTAACCCGACGCCCGAGGCAAAACCGCCATCGTCCAGAAACACCACGTCGACCACGTGCTTGTCGGGATAGCTTTTGACCACCCGCCCGATGCGCAACACATTGGCTTGCGGCGTGCCGCCAGCAGTTTGCATGGCTACTCCTCCAGGACGCCCTGGCGCCCTTCCATGAAATACGGGGACTGCCCCATCGACCGCCACTGCTCGCGCAGCCAGTGGTTATTGGCGCGGATGAAGCCCAGGGTGGTGGTGAACTCGCGGTAGGGCACGAAGTGGTGGCTGACCTGGGTGATGTAGTGCTGCACCTTGAACGAACCGCGCAGCACCAGGTAATAGCTGCCAATGCGCAGTTGCTCGTTGCCATGCACCACCAGCTCGCCTTCATCGAACTTGACGTTGTCGCGGTTGGCGGCCATCAGCCATTGACGGCGCTTTTTGGTCCACTCGCTGATGCTCACCCGCGCCAATTCTGGCTCGTCGGCGACATGATGGGGCGGGGTGCTGGTGTCCGGTACCTGACTGGAATTGACCTCCAGCGGCCGGGCGCCATAGATTTCCACCTGGCTGTTTTCGTGGTGCAGGGAATGAACGTCGGCCACTTCGTTGGCGATGGCCACCGCCATCTGCTTGTCGGCAGCGTACTTGAGCGCTTGTCCGGTGACCCAGAAGATGTTGTAGACCTCGCGGTCATGGCGCCGGTAGCTGGCACTGCGCATCATGACAAACTCGCCGGCCCCGACTTTTTCCCCATCGTCCGCCCAGACGATCCGCACCTTTTGGGGGTCGATCTTTTGCCCGGTGTTCTCGATAAACTGGTTGTTGTCGAGATTGGGGTCGAGGTTTTGGCTGATCTCGGCATAGGGCGTGGGCCGATAGACCAGAAACGGACCATGATCACCGTCGTCAAGCTCGATATCGCGGTCTTCGATATACAGCTCGTTCCACGGCGTGTCGGCCTGATCCATCATCAGCTTCCAAGCCGTGCCGTTGTTCGTGGCGATCTGGGCGGTATAGACCGCACCGACCTCGACCTGGCCGTCGTATTGCACCTGCTCGACATGGCCGTTTCCGGTCTCAGCCATCATGTTGAACAGTTGTCGGTTCCACAGCTCCTCCAGCAGGGTCTCGATGTATTGGCTGGCGGGCAACACGGCGTTTTTGATGGCCAGCTCGTTCAAGCGCAGGATCGGATTGAGGTACTGGCCGCTACTGCCATACCACTGATGGAGCTTGACGATCTCGCCAATGCAGCCATAGTCGTCGCCGCTCAGGCGCACAAACCGGGTCGGCTGACCGTCGGGACTCATGGTCTCTTCGCGCGCCACGTCGCGGACAAAGCCGCGCATGATGACGGGGAGACGATTGGTGTACTTGTAGGCATCACGCGCCAAGCGGATCTCCACCACGTTCATCGGCGCGATCAGGCCGTAGATGCTGTCAACAATAAAACTGGACTGGCCACCGCCACTGCCGGCGTCCTTGCCCCACGGCTTGTCGGGGATCACCACCTCCCAGCGCCCCTTGGGGTTGTACAGGTCCTTGGCGGTGCGGATGGAACCGCCCTCACCGATGTAGGGCGTGATGTCCAGTTCCTGGGGCAGGTTGTCGGCTTGCGCTTGCTGCTCGGTGCGAAAGATCGTCACCTGCGCGCCGGGGTAACAGGTCTTGGCGCCCATCAGGCGGCCGCCTCGGGCGAGATGTTGACCGCGCCTTTCACGGTGTTGTCGGCGCCGCCCGAGCCAGCGCGCAGGGTCTGACTCTCGGTGCGCTGCTTGACACCATTTTGGTAATGGTTGACGTTGACCGCCAGGGTGCCAAAGTCCTTATTCGCCGTCGCGCTGAGGGTTTTTTGCGCGTCGGCATCCACCTCCTGGGTGCCCGGTGCGGGTGGGTTCGGCACCCACCCTTGGGAGCGCGCGTCGGTGCCGTCGGGGACTGGCGGAAGACCTTGCAGCTCGCGCGCCTTGGCCGCGTCCGCCTTGGGCGCGCCGGTCGCGGTGGTGTCCGCGTGCGGCACCCACCCTTGGGAGCGCGCGTCGGTGCCGTCGGGGACTGGCGGAAGACCT
>CALMNY010000153.1 GCA_937872125.1 uncultured Candidatus Competibacteraceae bacterium
ATGAACGAACCCCACGCTGCAAACCCGGACTCCATCACCCTGCCCCGCCGCATTGATCCCGCCGAGGCATTTTTCTGGTTTCTCGATCACGTCTCCTCGATGAACTTCATGGCAATCGCCGAAGGCGTGGGCGATCTCGATGATGACGCGCTGCGGGTCGCGCTGGCCCGCGCCCAGCAGGAACACGTCTTGCTGCGCGCGGCTATCGCGACTGACGCAAATCACCGGCTGATCTGGGTTCCCGCTCCCGACGCGCCGATAGATTACCAAGTGGTGGACGTGGAATCGGACTGGCGCACGCCGCTGGCCGAGGCACTGGTGCGGCCGTTCCCGCTCGGCAGCGCGCCGCTGGTTCGGGCGATGCGCCTCAATCAGGCCGATGGGCGCTGGGCGGTGGCGCTGATTTTTCATCACAGCGCCGGCGATGGCCGTTCCGGTTGCCGGCTGCTGGCGGAAATCCTGGTCAACGCCGCCAACCCGACCCGGCCGTTCGCCCCACGTCCCGGCTATCAGCCGTTGCACGATTTCTTTCCACCGACCTACACCGGCGCCGCCGGCCTGGAAGCTATTCAGAACTTCAAGACCCAGCGCAAGGGCGAATTACAGCGTTACGGCAAGTTCGATGACTTCCCCGGCTTTAACCAGCACGCTCCGACGACCAAACCCCGGTTCCAAACCCTGCGGGTCGAGGCGGAGCGACTGGAGCGCCTGGTCAGCCGGTGCCGCGCCGCCGGGGCGACCGTGCATGGCGCAGTCAGCGCCGCGCAACTGATCGCCGTACACCGGGCTTTCGGCGACGCCGAACCCCGCACCCTGGGTATGACCACCCCCGCCGATTTGCGGGCGTATTTGCGCCAACCGCTGGATGACGATTCGCCGCTGATGTGCGCGACCCTGATCAGCACCGTCTACCGACTGGAAGCGGAAGGCGATTTCTGGGCGCTGGCCCGGACCGTGTCTGACGACCTCAAACGCCTGCTGCAACGCGGCGACGGGCATTTGTTCTATGCGCTGTTTCCGCCGCCGGCCGAGTTTCCGGCCACCCCGGAGGGCATCGCCATGTTCAAGAAGATGATCGAGAGGGCGCCGCAAGTGACCCTGGTCAGCAACGTGGGGCGGCTGGCCCCGCTGCCCGCTGCAACGCCGTTTAAAGTCGAAGCGTTGTCCTTCGCGCTGTGCCCGATGTTCAACCATCTGCTGTTCAACGCGGCCAGCACCTTCAATGACCGGATGACGATGAACGTCAACTTCGACGCCGCCCGTCTGCCGCCGGAAAAGGCCCTCCCGATCATCGCTGATCTGGAGGCGATCCTGCACGAGGCTATTGACTGACTGGCTGATCGCTGAAACAGCGCACTGGAACGGTTACGCGGCCCCCGTCAATCGTTCCAGGGCCTCGCGGTATTTGGCGACGGTGCGGGCGACGATGGCGGGCGGCAGTTCCGGTCCCGGCGGCTGTTTGTTCCAGTCCAGCGTTTCCAGATAATCGCGCACGAACTGCTTGTCGAAGCTGGGCGGATTGACGCCCGGCTGGTACTGATCCGCCGGCCAGAACCGTGACGAATCCGGCGTCAGCGCCTCGTCCATCAGCACCAGTTGCCCTTGCTCGTCCAGCCCGAACTCAAACTTGGTGTCGGCGATGATGATGCCCCGCGCCAGGGCGTAATCCGCCGCTTCCCGGTACAGCCGCAAGCTGGTTTCCCGCACCTGGTCCGCCAGATCCGCCCCAATAACCGCCGCAATCTGTTCAAAGCGCACGTTCTCGTCGTGACTGCCCAGCGCCGCCTTGGTGGAGGGGGTGAAAATCGGTTCCGGCAAGCGATCCGCCAGCCGCAATCCTGTCGGCAGGGCGATGCCGCACACTTGGCCGTTGCGCTGGTAGTCCTTCCAGCCCGAACCGATCAGATAGCCGCGCACGATGGCTTCCACCGGCAAGCCCTTCAGCCGTCGCGCCACCACCACCCGGTCTGCGACCAGGGCGCGCTCGGCTGGATCGGGCAGCGCCGCTTCCAAGGTTTTCGTGGCCCGTTGCAGATGATTGGGAACGAGATGGCGGGTGCGGGCGAACCAGAAATTGGAAACCGCCGTCAACACCGCACCCTTGCCGGGAATCAGGGTCGGTAAAATCACGTCAAAAGCGGAAAGCCGGTCGCTCGCCACCATCAGTAAGTGCTGATCATCCACCGCGTACAAGTCGCGGACCTTGCCGCGATAAATCAATGGCAGACTGGCAATTTCGGGTGGGGCGATGGCGGATACGGACATGGGCGGGACGCTCCTGAATAAGGAAATCATGGCAATGCTGCGCATTCTACCCGTCCGGCGGGCATTCGGAGAATGCGCCCTGTCCCACTGATACGGTATGCTTACGCCATGAATCTGACCGATGCCCTGCTTCCTGGCGACTTGTTATTGTTCGCCTATTTCCTGTGGTTGCTGGCGCTGGTGCAAGCCGTGCGGGCTGCGCCATGGCGGCTGTTCCTGGCCAGTTCCCACCGCCAGCATGTTTTTTTGGGCGCTTCGGCGGCGCTGTTCCTGATGTGGAGCTTCGAGGTCGGAGTTCGACCGGCGCTGGGTTTTCACTTTCTGGGCGTGACCGTGTACACCCTGATGTTTGGCTGGGCGCTGGGCGTGATCGGCGTCAGCCTGGCGGCGCTGGCGGTCGCTTTCACCCACGGCGATTGGGCGGCGCTGGCCATGAACGCCCTGCTGCTGGGCGTCCTGCCGGTCTCAGTCAGCTATGGAATCTACCTGCTGGTCTATCGTTATCTGCCTCATCATCTGTTCATTTACATTTTTCTGTGCGCCTTTTTCAACGCCATGCTGGCGGCAGGCGCGGCGGTGCTGGCCCTGGTGATTCTGCTGGTGGCGACCGAAACCTATAGCTTCGCCCGCATCAGCGCCGAATACTTGCCGTTCGTGCCGCTGTACCTGTTCCCGGAAGGCTTGCTCAACGGCATGATGACCACCGCCCTGATCGGCCTCAAGCCCGACTGGCTGAAAACCTATGACGATGAGACCTATCTGAAAAGTTGAAGGCGCACATCCCGAACCTCATGGCCTGGCGCCCGTCATCGGCCATGAGTTGAATCAATGAGGTTATAAGCAATCGTGTGGGGAAAAATGTTGGGTGGAGCCTTTGGCTTCATGGTGGGCGGTCCGCTGGGCGCGCTGCTGGGCGCGGCGTTCGGCCACAATCTCGACCAGGGCGGCCAGAAGGCGACCGAGGAGCCGGATCACCTGAGCGACGAGCGGGTGCGCGGGGTCTTTCTCGCCACCACCTTTCAGTTGATGGGGCACATCGCCAAGGCCGATGGCCGGGTCTCGGAGACGGAAATCGCGGCGGCGCGGGCCATGATGGATCACCTGCAACTGAACGCCGCCCAGCGCCGCGCCGCCATTGACTGCTTCACCGAGGGTAAACAGCCGGGTTTTGTCCCCGACGCCGCGATTACCCTGTTCCGCAATGCCTGTGTGGGCCGCCCGGCGCTGACGCCACGCTTGCTGGACCTGTTGCTGAACATGGCTTACGCCGATGGCGATCCGCCGCCGGTGACGCAAACCCGGCTGGCGGCTATCGCCGAGCGGCTGGGCATCGTCCGCTTGCAGTTCGAAGCGCTGCACACGCTGTTCCGCACCCAACGCTGGGTGCAGCAACAAAGTCACCGAGCGGGCGCCGATCACGCGCACGACCAGCAGACGCACAGCCGGCGGCCAGTGACCGCTGTTAATTCTGTCGCCCAGGCGTACACGGTGCTGGGGCTACAACGCGACGCCAGCCCGGATGAAATCAAGCTGGCCTATCGTCGCCTGCTCAAGCGCCACCATCCCGACAAACTGGCGGCCAAGGGCATCTCGGCGGCGGAGCTGGCGCGCGCTACGGAAAAAACCCGTGAATTGACCGCCGCTTATGAGCGCATCCGGGAAGCGCGCGGGTTTTAAGGCGAAAGGCGAAACCCGCTGTTCAGAGGATGCCTCGCTCGGCCAGCGACACGACCTGGCCATCGCCGACCACGATATGGTCCAGCAGACGGACATCAATCAGGGCCAACGCTTCCTTCAGCCGCAGGGTAATCGCTTCATCGGCGCGGCTGGGTTCGGCAATGCCGGAGGGATGATTGTGCGCCACGATGGCGGCGGCGGCGTTGTGATACAGCGCCCGCTTGACGACCTGGCGCGGATGCACCGAGGAACTGTCAATGGTGCCGTAGAACAGTTCCTCGTACTGGATCACCCGATGCTTGTTGTCCAGAAACAGGCAGGCGAACACTTCATGCGGATGGTGGCGCATCCGGGCCATGAAATAGCGGCGGGTATCCGCCACGCTCTGAATGGCGTCGCCACGCTGTAACGTCTCCTCCAGATGGCGGCGGGCCAGTTCCAGCACCGCCTGCAACTGCACATACTTGGCCGGCCCCAAGCCTGGCGTCGCACAGAACGCCGCCTGATCCAGCTCCAGCAGGGTGCGCAGACTGCCGTGTTCCTTGAGCATGTCGCGGGCAAGGTCTACCGCGCTGCGGCCTGGTATCCCAACCCGCAAAAAAATCGCCAGCAGTTCGGCGTCGGACAAGGCGGAAGCTCCCCGTTGCAACAACTTCTCGCGGGGACGTTCGTCATTGGGCCAGTCACGAATAGACATCCGGCTTTCCTCAGAGGGACATGTGACATCAGGAATCATAGCGAATTTCGATGAGCATTCCCCATTTCTCACAGCAGTTCTCGTTCCC
>CALMNY010000154.1 GCA_937872125.1 uncultured Candidatus Competibacteraceae bacterium
GGCGGTAAGATAAGCTCAAGTTTGAAGAATTAATCAAACAGCACCTTTCACACAGTCAACCATTTGGTTTTTAGGAGGTATCGCATGTCAATGTATGTTCGCACCCCAATGTCGCAGTTAGCCCGCCGCATGGCCTGGAACCGCGCGATGGAGCAGTTGGATGAAGCCGATCCCCGCGTCTTGTTCCCCATCGATATTCGCGCTGAAGGCGATGATTATGTCATCACCGCGCTTCTGCCGGGCGTCAAGGCCGATGACCTGAACGTTCAGGCAATCAACGACACCATCACGCTGGAAGGCGAATTCAAGAAGCGGGAAGACGAAAACAGCACGCTCTTGCGCAGCGAAATTCCTGCTGGCCGCTTCTACCGTGAAATCTTCCTGCCCGTCCCGCTGGACACCGCCAAAGTGGAAGCCCACCTGGAAGACGGCGTGCTTACCCTGCGCGTGCCCAAAGCCGAACAGGCCCGGCCGAAGAACATCAAAATCGTCACCAAGTAAACCGCTCCTTTGTGGAGTGCAGGAAAACCGCTTTCCGGGCGGGGGGATAACCCCCTGCCCGGCCTGTTTTTAAGGGGTCTGCAAGGATTCAGTCGGTGGAACTGCGGTACAATTATTTTCATGACCGCTTCAGACCCTGAGCAATTGCTGCGCACGCGCTGTAGCACCCTTCCACTCGTGGAAGTGCGCTACAGCGCTGTGACAGGTTCGACCAATGACGACGCGCTCAACTGGCTCGAGGCCGGCGCGGCCGACGGATCGCTGGTGGTGGCCGATCAGCAAACCACGGGGCGCGGGCGGTTGCAGCGCCGTTGGATCACCGAACCCGGTGCGGCGCTGGCTTTCAGCCTGATCCTGCGCCCCACGCCTGCCGAAACGGTGCACCTGGCGCTATTTGCGCCGCTGGCCGGGCTGGCCGTGGCCGACGGCCTGGCAATCTGCTGCGGGCTGACCGCAGCAATCAAATGGCCCAACGACGTGCTGTTAAACAATAGAAAGGCCTGCGGTATTCTGGCCGAAACCACCTGGCAAGGCGACCGCATCGCCGGAGTGGTGCTGGGGATTGGCGTAAATGTTGCACCGTCTGCCGTGCCGCCCGCCGAAACGTTGATGTTCCCGGCCATCAGCATTGAAGAAGTCACCGGCCGCCCGGTCAACCGTTGGGACCTGCTGGCAGCCATTCTGCAGGCGGTTTTTTCCTGGCGGCAAAAGCTGGGCAATCGCGAGTTCTTTCAAAGCTGGGAAGATCGTCTTGCCTTCAAGGGCGAACCGGTGCAGATTCAGGCGCCTGATGGTAAACTTGAAGGACAACTCGTTGGAATCGACCCGCATGGCAATTTATTGCTGCGCACCGCTGCGGGAAAGATGGAAGTGATTACCGCCGGAGATGTTTCGTTGCGCCCGGCGGAGAAATCCTGAACCGTCCTGGAGGTCGCTCATGCTCGATGATCTGCGTAATTCTGCCGCATCGCAATCTTTTGAAGAAGATTTGCCGCCCGAAACGCCCGAAGTGCGCCGCACCCTGCGTCGCTCGCGCGGCTCCTTCCTGGGCATGACTGCCAAACAGCGCTTCATCATCCTGTTGATGCTGTTTTT
>CALMNY010000155.1 GCA_937872125.1 uncultured Candidatus Competibacteraceae bacterium
GATCTGGAACAGATCGCGCAGCGCCAGCATGCCATCAATCTCGAACACCTCGCTGACTTCGTCCAGCCCCAGTTCCGCCGCCAGCATCCCCCGATGGATCGCGTCCATGTGCTTTTCCACTTCCAGCCGCACGATGGGTGCGAACCGGCGCTCGCGCAACTCGGTTTCGATCAGGTGCAACAGGTCGTCGGCCTGATCCTCGTCGCGCTCGGCAATGGCGTTGCGGGTCACGCGGAACAGTTCGCAGCCTTCCACCACCATGCCGGGAAACAGCAGGTCGAGATTGTTGGCGATCACGTCTTCCAGCGGCACGTACAACTCGTCATCGCTGACCCTGAGAAAGCGCGGAATCCCCGAACCGACCGGAATCTTGATCCGCGCCAGCCCGCTGGATTCATCGTTGGGATAGCGCACCGTCACCAGCAGATTGAGCGACAGATTGGACAGGAACGGGAACGGGTGCGCCGGGTCCATGGTCTGCGGCGTGACCAGCGGAAAGATGTTGCGCCAGTAATAGTCCCGCATCTGCTTGCGCTGGGCCTCGCTCAACCGCTTGTAGCTGCGCAGCACGATTTTCTGCGCCTTCAGTAATTCATGCAGGTGCGACGCCAGCACCCGTTGCTGCTCCACCAGGTCGCGCACCACCGCCAGGCATTCGCTTAACTGCTGCTCCGGGCTGCGGCCATCCACCGTCAGTTCCCGCACCCGCGCCCCGATCTGCTGCTTGAGGCCGCCGATGCGCTTCATGAAAAACTCGTCCAGATTGGAATTGACGATGGCCAGGAACTTCACCCGCTCCAGCAACGGGGTGCGGTCGTCCTGCGCCTCGTGCAGCACCCGCCGGTTGAACGCCAGCCAGGTCAACTCGCGGTTCAGATACCATTCCGGAGCGTCGGGATTGATCGGCGGTGGGGGAGGGGGCTCGGGCGCGGCGACGGCGATAGCGATGTTCTCTTCAGCGCAGGCGTCGGAGCCGCGCGGTGGGGATTCAAGGGGTTCAACGTCCAGGACGGCTGCTTCGGCTGGTTCGGTCATCATCGCCACACCTTGGAAATCATGTTCTTGGGTTCATTCGGATTTCGACCCGCCAGCGAGCGCTGTTTCCAGGCGTTCGCACAGGGTCCGCAAGACTTCGATGCGCGCATACCGCTTATCGTTCGCTTCGATCAGGGTCCACGGCGCCTGCCGGGTGCTGGTGCGCTCCACCAGATCGTTGACCGCCAGTTCGTACTCTCCCCAGCGCTCGCGGTTGCGCCAGTCTTCATCAGTGAGCTTCCAGGCCTTGTAGGCGATCTGTTCGCGCTCCTTGAAGCGCTTTAATTGCTCGTCCGGGGTGATGTGTAGCCAGAACTTGACCAGTACGATGCCCCGCTCCACCAGTTGCGCCTCGAAGTCGTTGATCTCGGCATAGGCGCGCTGCCATTCGCGGGTGCGGGCGAACCCTTCGATCCGCTCCACCAGCACTCGCCCATACCAGCTCCGGTCGTAGATGGTGACCCGGCCGGCGCGCGGAAGATGCCGCCAGAACCGCCAGAGATAATTATGGGCGGCTTCCTCATCGGTGGGCGCGGCGATCTGGATCACCTGATAGTCGCGGGCGTCGAGCGCGGCGGTAATTCGGCGGATGCTGCCGCCCTTGCCGGCGGCGTCCCAGCCCTCAAACACCAGAATGGTTGAAACCTTGCGTTCCCGCGCCGTGCGCTGTAACTGATTGAGTTTAGCCTGGTGCCGTTTCAGTCCCGCGTCATAGTCGTCCTTGCTCAGGGTCTTGCCCATGTCCAGCCGCGACAGGATGGTGACGGGCGGCAAACTGTCCGCCTCCGCTGCCGGTTTGGGCAACCGGGAAGCGGCGTCGCCGTTGCTGGCGCTGGCCGCGGCTTTCGCCTCTTCCAGCCGGAACCGGATCGCATCGCGAATGGCGGTCGCCACGGCGATGCTGCGATAGCGCTCGTCGTAACCCTCGATGATCTTCCACGGCGCCAGCCCGGTGCTGGTTTTCATAAGGGTCCGCTCAGCGGCGGCGATGAACTCATCGTAAAGTTCCCAATGGCGCCAGTCGCGCTTGGAAATCCGCCAGTGCAGCAGCGGATTCTTCTCCAGCTTGCGCAGCCGCTCCTTTTGCGCATCCTTGGACAGGTGCATCCAGAATTTCAGAATGAGCGCGCCATCGTCGGCCAGAGTTTGCTCAAAGGTCTTGACCCGTTCCAACCGCTCGTCGAACTCGGCCAGCGTGGTGTGGCCGTAGACCTGATCGAGAATCGGCATCGAATACCAGGAGCTCAAAAACAGCGCCATGCGTCCCCGGGGCGGCAGTTCGCGCCAGAACCGCCAGTATTCGGGCCGGTCGCGCTCCTCGTCGGACGGTTCACTGAACGCGCGAGCAACCAGCCAACGCGAATCCAGCCACTCATGCAACTGGTTGACCGTCTCGCCCTTGCCGGCACCGTCCACGCCGGCGAACACCACGATGACAGGGAAATCGGCCTTGCGTAGTTCCATCTGCACCGTCAACAGCTCTTCCCGCAACTGGGGGACCTGCTGGTGATAATCTTGCTT
>CALMNY010000156.1 GCA_937872125.1 uncultured Candidatus Competibacteraceae bacterium
GTAGCACGGGGTGCTGCCCCAAGCTAGCAGCCAAAACCCCAGCAGAATCGACCCCCGTAGCGCCTTTAGCGGCTTGCGGCGTTTGGGGGGAGGTAGGGAGGAGATAACCCTACCAACTGGCTGGGCGGCGCTCATCACCTTTGGCGCGGTGTGGGTGGCCTACCTACCGCTGAATGACCCGCCCCAATCCACCACAGGAGACCCTGTATCGGTACAGCGCCCGGGTCCACCCTCAGGTTATCAGGTAGGAGCCCTGATCAGGTTTTCACCTTACCCACCTGGAACCCCCCATAAGCCGCTACAGATGCAATACCGCTACAGGCCATGCCGTTACTGGGCTTATGACCGTTACGGAGGGGGTTCTCAGGTGCTACGGGGCCGCTACCAACCCCTACCGCTGGGTGGCTAGACCACTGACAAGACGCCTCCCTATCGGGGCGTAACCCACCGCCCATGTCGAGGGGATTGTCGCCGGTCCGTGTTGGTTTTGGGAAGGCAATATCCACGCCAATAACTGATGTTTCCACGCTGGTGCTTTGGTCAGGTACTGTCCGATGCTGGGGCTATAATCCGATTAAGGTAACGATAATCGGACTCCCAGCATGGCCGTCGGTTTCTTCCCACCTCCCGCCCAAGCGTCCTTTGCCCTGGTCGATGCCAACAACTTCTACGTAAGTTGTGAGCGGGTGTTCGACTACCGGCTGCACGACTGGCCAGTGGTGGTGCTGTCCAACAACGACGGTTGCTGCGTGGCGCGTAGCGAGGAGCTCAAGGCCCTGGGCATCCGCATGGGGCAGCCCTTCTTCGCGGTCCGGGACCTGCTGGAGCAGAACCGGGGCGTGGTCCTGTCTTCCATGCGGACATGAGCTGGCAGTTAGTGGCGGTCATTGGCCAGTTCAGCCCGGAGCAGGAGATCTACTCCAGCGACGAATCCTTTGTGCGGTTTGCCGGCTTCGACCACTGGGACCAGACCGCCCACGGGCGCACCTTGCGGGCGCGCGTGTTGCGCTGGACGGGGTTACCGGTGGGGGTGGCCATCGGTCCGACCAAGACCCTGGCCAAACTGGCCAACCGGCTAGCGAAGCAGCACCCGGACTTTCAGGCTGAAGGGGCGTGCAACCTCCAAATATGGTCCCAGCGACGACAGCCCGGCCCTTGCCCCCGGCGAACGAGGGAACGCCTGCGTCGCGGCATCCATCGCCTGCGTCCGGGAAGCCGGCCACAAACCGCTGTGTCCGCTCCTCTTGGCCGGGTTGAGCAGGTACTAAACCCGTTGGCGCGGCGGGCGCCGTTCACCACGGTCTCGGGGCGGCCGTTTCGCTAGCGTATCCCCAACGGAGGAAGCTCATCGATGATGGCCCACCAGGCAGAACCCCCGCACTCCACCGTCACCGACCACACCCTGCTGCGGCTGTATGCCTCGGCGCTGGTCAGGCTGCAAGCGCAACTCGATGAACAGGGCTCTCTGTCGTGCCCCTATCCGCTGGCCTTGCGCCGGGCCTTTGATCTGGGAGCGGCCCGCAATTTGCTGGCAGGGTCGGCCCACTGGCCAACCGATCTCTTTCAGCTGTTGAAGGTGGCGCAGCTGCCGCTCGGCACGTGGGTGCCCGATATGTCCTGGGACCCCGGCGCCGAATTCTATGCGGCAGCCTTGTATGCCGATCATGCCATCACCAGCGATTGCGAGCGGCTGGCGGTCGAGTCCGGCAATCCCGAGCAGGAAATCGAAGAAAATACCGGTTATCAATGGCTGCTCAGCGTGTGCCGTGATCGCCTGGACGGCGAGCAGTTCTACCGCGCCTGGCGGCGCGCCCTCATCGCTCATCCGGTGATCGACACGCCCCTCAGTCTGCTGTTGGCGGCGGGGTTGGCGGATGACCCGCACGCCGCTCAGCTCGTGGAGGCGTTTTATACCCCCGTACCCGAGGCGCTGGCGATCAAGGGTGAACTGCCCCTGTGCACCGTGTCGGGGACGATCCTGCGGCGCCGGGGCGTGGGGACGGCGGAGTTCAGCACGGAATGCCGGAACCCGGAGGCTGTCCGCCGTGCCCGGACGGGACAATGCGCCCGCCGTCCTTATGCTCCCCGCATGAAGCAGCTGCGCCGGGCCTTTCGCCGTTATTGGTGCTTGCCCGGGCTGACGGAAATCGCCCTGGCCGAGAGGTTGGACCACCTGGGCTGGCAAACAACGCTCTGGCCGCAGCTGGACCGCATTGATCTGGTGGCCGTCTCGCCCTCCGGTCACCGCCTGGCGTCGGAGGTTAAGGAATATCTGGCCCCTGCCCACTTAGCCCGCCGTTTTCAGGGCTTCAAGGAGTACGCGGACGATTACGACTGCTATCTGGTCATCCCGGATTACCTGCCGCAGCTGGTTCCGCGGTACGAGGAGCAATTTAAGCTTATGCGGGCCGCGCACGGGAAAAGTCGCGTGCGGGTAATGAGCGTGCCGCACCTGCTCAAGCACCTGCGCCGGCGCGGTGCGTGATCAACCTGGCGCGCGGGCGGGTGGTGATGGGTTTCAGCGGCCGCTGTGGCTGTCACGGTCCGGCGTGCTTATATCGGATGCAGGGGAGAGGGCGAAGCGATGCGGACGGATCAAGACTTTCGTGAAGGCTATCGGGCGCTGACCGCGGCGCTTACCCCGGGCGCCCTGCCGGAGGATCTCCCTCTGCTGGGGCTGATTGAGTTGTGCATGACAGCGCTGGTCGAACACCTGCCCAGCGCCTCAATCCATGTACTGCCGGTACTGATGACCGGTTACACGTCGCTGGCGACCGAGGTGACGGATGTGCCGGCCTTTCGCGCGACGGTGGCCAGCTTGCGGCACCTGTGCGGACGCTTTGGTTCGCCCGCGGCCTGGCTGGAGGCCTGTCAGGCGCACGCCGGCTTTCCAGAGGTGTTGCGCTGCTATGACCTCCAGGCGGAGCGGCCCGTGCAGCGGGCGGCCGCGCCCCCGGGCGTGTTGCAGCATCTGCGGGACACCCTGCGCCGGCCTGTTCCCTGGGCGCGCCACGACCTGCGCGTCGCCGTGCCCGGCCCGGCCCGGATTGAGCGCGATCACAAACGGACGGTACGCGCCTACGAGATCCCCGCGCTGCCGCGGGCCCTGCCGGCTGTTACGCAACACACCTTGCGCAGACAAACGGAACGTGCCCCCCTCCAGGTGAGCCTGACGCAGCTGCGGGCGATCGCCCGGGAGGTTGACGCGCGGGAGGCCGCGCCGGATTGGCCGGACGACTTGCCGCCGTTACACCTGGCCGAGCGTCTGGACAAGTCATCACACCTGGAAGGACTGTCTCCGGGTTTCTTCGCCGACGACACCCTGACCCTGACGGGGGTGACGCACGTGGTCGGCATGTTGTCCGCGGGGAAATCAACGCTGGTAATGGGGCTGATTTTCGCGTTGGCGTCGCAGAACCCCGGACCCCGGCTCGCGGTCATCGTCACGGACACCCTGCAAGGCGCCACCCTTTCGGCCCGTTTGCGCCGGCATGGGATTCCGGCCACGGTGCTCGCCAGCCTGTCCAACCGCGAGCGGCACCTGGACGCCATCCATTGGCGCCAGAGTCGGGGTAGCCGGTCCGGCGACCTCGCCGCGATCGGTGAACTGTGCGCGGATTTCGGGGTGGGCTGTCCCCTCGACGGCCTGCAAACGGCCGATCCGGAGCTGATCCAGGGGGACGCGGACAGCGGGCCGTTTCCCCTGTTCGCCGAAAAACCCTGTCATAAAATCAGGCACTCGGTGGTGCGGAACACCCCGCGTTCCTCCGCGCGCCCTGGCGCGCGGGGCGCTGACGAGGGCGCGGAGCGCTCGTGTCCGTTCTGGCCAACCTGCCCCGCCCAGGGGCAACAGCGGGCCGCGGTTGCGGCGCGCGTCCTGATCATGACCCCGCAGGCCTTTCTGTATGTCATGCCGGACCCATGGACCCTGGAGGAGCAACTCTCGCTCCCGGAGTTGCTGCAATACACCGTGGATCTGGTGATCTGCGACGAGGTCGATGCCGTACAGCAAACGCTCGACGCCGCCTTCGTCCCGGTCGCGCCGATCATGGGGAGCGCGGGTAACAACTACACCCCGGCAGTCACCACGCAGGCCTGGGCGGCGCTCCAGAACAGGAGCGGCGCCCAGTTCAAAAAGAACCTGAATTGCCGCTGGACCGCCCAATTCGCCGACCTCAACCGGCAGGTGGGCCACCTGTATGCGATCGTGCAAAATGAGGCCGCCTTTCTGCACGACGTCTACCTGAACACGCCCTTCACGGGCGTGGGGCTACTGGATTTCCTGCGGCGCCGGGCGCAGGCCGCGCGCACGGGGGCGCCGGTCACCTCGCTGGGCGACAGTGAATTTCGCGAGCTGACCCAGGTTGCGTCCGCCATTTGCGCTCACCGGCCGCGCGGGGTGCGTGCCGCGGCGGACGCGGCGGACCCCCTGCTCGCGCTTACCGACGCGGCAATGCGCCAGGCGGCCCTGGCCCTGCAGGAGATCGGCGTCAACGCCCTCGTGGCGGAACACTATCGCGACCTCCTGCCTGACGTCGAAGCCGCGCTGGGTGATCGCCTTCAGGTGTTCTGCATCTTATCCCCCGAGGAACGCCAGGGCCTGGCGCCGGACGCGGACGCGGCGGCGTCCGGGCCGGGCGTGGCGAAACGCCGCAAAAGCGCCTTAATCCTGCTGCTGGCGGTGGTCGCCGAGCTGGCGCTGGACCGGTACCACTGGCTGATCAAAGCGCAGCCGGCGGTGGCGGGGGA
>CALMNY010000157.1 GCA_937872125.1 uncultured Candidatus Competibacteraceae bacterium
TAGTCGCGCCAGCGCAGGGCGGTGTTCTTGGCCAGGATGGTGATGCCGCGCTCCCGCTCCAGGACGTTGGAATCCATCACACGCTCCACCGGGGTGCCCCGGTCGCCGAGCGTGCCGGACTGCTGCAAGAGTTTATCCACCAGCGTGGTTTTGCCGTGGTCTACGTGGGCGATAATGGCGATATTGCGAAGTTGTTCGATCACAGTGCGTTCCATCGGGCGGAAACAGGCAGGGCATTATAACCGGGACTGGGGTCAACCCACCGGCTGGGGTCAGGTTCGGAAACAGAAGGCGGCGGAAACGACAAAGCCCCGCTGTATGCGGGGCTTTGGCTCGATTGGTTTGGTGGGAACGTTATTTTACCGCGAGTTGCTTGACCATCGTGGCCTGGGGACCCTTGGGGCCGGCCTTGACGTCAAACTCGACCTTCTGATTTTCGGCCAGGGTTCGGAAGCCCTTGCCCTCAATGACTGAGTAGTGGACGAACACGTCGCTGCTACCATCCTCGGGGGCAATGAAACCGAAGCCCTTGGCTTCGTCAAACCACTTCACAGTACCAGTACGCATTAACAAAAAACCTCAAAGCAATATTTCCTTGTTGGCGACGCTTGGAACGCTGGATTCCCATGAGGGGGCGAGGTCCAAGGGGGGCCGACGCTGGGCATGGGGGCATTGGCAATCTCCAGCCCGCGACGGAAAGTACGCGAAAGCCCTGCATTCCGCAAGTGGATTGGTGGATTTTGTATGCGCCTGGCCGGGGCTTTAATGCCAGAATGACGGTTCGCCGCCAAGGTTCAATGAATATCTATCCTGGTCAACGAAACCCTGGGAATCATTGTGGAAAACCTGTTCGCTGATCTGTGCGCCCGCCTGAGCGAATGCCCGACCCGTGACCGCGCTGCGTTCGCCCGTCGCCTGCGTAGCCTGGATCGGCGCGGGCGCGAGGGCAAGCCGGTAGAGCGCGCTCTGCAACAATTGGTCGCCGAACTGGAGGCCGCCGTTGTGCGGTTGCGTGAGCGCCGGGCCGCGCTGCCGGTTCCAACTTTTGATGACAGCCTGCCGATCAATGCCCATCGCGAAGCCATCGCCGCCGCTCTGCGCGAGCACCAGGTCATCGTGTTGTGCGGCGAAACGGGTTCCGGCAAGACCACGCAGTTGCCGAAAATCTGCCTGTCGCTGGGCCTGGGCGCGGCGGGGCTGATCGGCCACACCCAGCCGCGCCGAATCGCCGCCCGCTCGGTAGCAGCGCGGATCGCGGCGGAACTGGGAACGAGGGTCGGCGGCCAGGTCGGCTACAAGGTGCGCTTTTCCGACCGGACTGGGCCGGACGCCGCGATCAAGCTGATGACCGATGGCATTCTGCTGGCGGAGACCCAGAGCGACCGCCAGTTGGATCAGTACGAGGTCATCATCCTCGACGAGGCCCACGAGCGCAGTCTGAACATTGATTTTCTGCTGGGCTATCTCAAGCGGCTGTTGCCCCGGCGGCCCGATCTGAAGCTGATCATCACCTCGGCAACGATTGACCCCGAACGGTTTTCCCGCCATTTCAACCAGGCGCCGATTCTGGAAGTGTCGGGGCGAACGTATCCGGTGGCGATGCGCTACCGGCCGTTGCTGGCGGCGGATGAAGACGAGCGCGACCGCGATTTGCAGCAGGCGATTCTGGATGCGGTGGACGAGGTCTGGAAGGAAGGGCCGGGCGACATCCTCATTTTCCTGTCCGGCGAACGGGAGATTCGGGAGACGGCGGAAAGCCTGCGCAAGCATCATCCGCCCAATACCGAAGTATTGCCGCTGTACGCCCGGCTGTCCGCCGCTGAGCAGAACCGGGTGTTTCAGCCGCGTGGCCGCCCGCGCATCGTGCTGGCCACCAACGTCGCCGAAACCTCGCTGACCGTGCCCGGCATCCGCTACGTGATTGACCCCGGTACGGCGCGCATCAGCCGCTACAGCCCGCGCAGCCGGATTCAGCGCCTGCCGGTGGAGAAAATTTCCCAGGCCAGCGCCAACCAGCGCGCCGGGCGCTGCGGGCGGGTGATGGCGGGTGTCTGCGTGCGACTGTATGCGGAGGAGGATTTTCAGGCCCGCCCGCCGTTCACCGATCCAGAGATTCTGCGCACCCATCTGGCGGCGGTGATCCTGCAGATGAGCGCGCTGAATCTGGGGCGACCGGAAGAGTTCCCGTTCGTGGACCCGCCGGACTCGCGCCAGATCAGCGATGGTTTCCGGTTGCTGTTCGAGTTGCAGGCGGTGGACGAGCAGCGCCGCATCACCGACCGGGGCCGGCAACTGGCGAAGCTGCCGGTGGACCCCCGGCTGGGGCGGATGCTGCTGGCGGGGCAACAGGAAAGCTGTTTGCGCGAAGCGTTGATCATCGTCGCCGCGCTGGCGATTCAGGACCCGCGCGAGCGGCCGCTGGAAAAACAGCAGGCGGCGGATGAGAAACATCGCCGGTTCCGCGACGAGCATTCCGACTTTCTGACCCTGCTCAAGCTGTGGGACTACTACCATGAGCAGATGCGGCAACTGTCCAGAAATCAGTTGCGCAATCTCTGCCAGGCCGATTTTCTGTCGTTCGTGCGGATGCGGGAATGGCACGACTTGCATCAGGAGTTGCTGGGGCGGGTGACGGAGATGGGGATGCGGCTCAATGACGCGCCCGCGCCCTACGCCAACCTGCACCGGGCGCTGCTGACCGGTCTGCTCGGCCACTTGGGCTTGAAGCAGGAAGAGAACGCCTATCTGGGGGCGCGCGGGCGGAATTTTTACCTGTTCCCCGGTTCCGGGCTGTTTAAAAAGCGGCCGCGCTGGGTGGTGTCTGCCGAACTGGTGGAAACCAGCCGGCTGTACGCGCGCACCGTGGCGCGGATCGAACCGGAGTGGGTGGAAGGTCTGGCTGGCCATCTGCTCAAGCGCAGCTACGCCGAGCCACACTGGGAGAAGCGCCCGGCCCAAGTGAGCGCCCTCGAACGAGTCACGCTGTACGGCCTGCCCATCATTGCCAATCGTCGGGTTCACTACGGGCCACTCGATCCGGCGCTGGCGCGGGAGATTTTTATCCGGCAGGCGCTGGTCGAGGGTGAGTTTCAATGCCGCGCCCCTTTTTTTGCGCACAACCGACAACTGCTGGCCGAACTGGAGGAACTGGAAGTTCGCGCCCGCCGCGATCTGGCCGCCGATGAGGAGACGCTGTACCGCTTTTACGCCGAGCGGATTCCCGAAAGTGTTTACAGCGGCCTGACCTTTGAAACCTGGCGCAAGCAGGCCGAACGGCAAAATCCCCGCCTGCTGTTCCTCGACCGGGCCGTGCTATTGGCGCAAGCGGGTCCGGTCGCGGACGGCGAGCGGTTCCCCGATCATCTCGATCTCGACGGCTTGAAACTGCCCTTGAGCTATCGCTTTGCGCCGGGGGCGGAAGACGATGGGGTCACACTCACCGTGCCGCTGGCGGCGGTCAATCAGGTGGACCCGAAGCGCCTGGACTGGCTGGTGCCCGGGTTGCGGGCGGAACGGATGGCGGCGTTGCTGAAATCGCTACCCAAGGCCCTGCGGCGGAATTTCGTCCCGGTGCCCAACTATGTCCAAGCCTTGTTGGAGGTGATCGAGCCGGGCAAGGCTCCCTCCCCCCTGGTGGGGGAGGGTTGGGGTGGGGGGGTTGAACGGCTACCGCGATCACTGGTCGGCGCCATGACCGAGCACTTGCAGCGGATGACCGGGGTACGGATTCCCGAGGAGGCCTGGAATTTCGACGCCGTGCCGCTGCATTTGCGAATGCGCTTTCAGGTGGTGGACGCCGACGGCAAAACGCTGGCGGTCGGGCGCGACTGGGCGGCGATTCAACAGCAGTTGCGCGGCGAAGCCCGGACCCGTTTCTCGGCGTTGCCGACCCCGGAATTTGAGCGAGAACGGTTGCGCGACTGGGATTTTGGCGCGTTGCCCGCCGAAGTCAGTTTCATCCGCAACGGGATTCAGTTACGCGGCTATCCGGCCCTGATCGCGGAACCAGACGGGACGCTGGCGCTGCGGGTGCTGGATTCGCTGGCCCAGGCAGAAGCAGCGACGCGCACTGGGTTGCGGCGGCTGATCGGCTGGCGACTGGGGCCGGCCTTCAAGACGCTGGCGCGCGATCTACCGCAGTTCCAGCGGATGACGCTGCATTACCTCGGACTGGGGACACAGGAACAGTTACGGGAAGATGTGCTAAACGCCATTCTCGACCGGGCGTTTCTGGCTGACGGGCCATTGCCGCGTGACCGGGTGGCGTTCGATCAACGGCTGGAGCGCGGCAAAACTCGACTGGCTGCCGTGAAAAAGGAAGTTTGCGAAACGGCGGATGCGATTCTAGTGGCATATCACGAAGTGCGCCGGGCGTTGATCGAGGAATCGCCGGTCTGGGCCGAAGCGCTCGCCGACATCCGTGCGCAACTGGCGCGGCTGGTCTATCCCGGCTTTCTCAGTCAGACGCCGACGGAGTGGTTGCCGCACCTGCCACGCTATCTGCGGGCCATCAGCCTGCGGCTGCAAAAACTCCGGCAGGCTCCGGACCGGGATCGCCAGCGGCGCGGCGACATCCTCCGGTTGTGGGAAGGTTGCCAACGGCGTCTGGACGAGGATGCCCGGCGGGAACGCTACAACCCGGAGTTGATCCGCTTCCGCTGGCTGCTGGAGGAACTGCGGGTGTCGCAGTTCGCCCAGGAATTGAAGACCGTCGCGCCGGTGTCGGTCAAGCGGTTGGAGGAGCAATGGGAGCGGATGAGACAGACTGGATAAAAATCAAGTTTGATCCAGATGATTGTCAAGCCGGCTTCCAGCCGGTTCTGCATTGAAGTTCGTTGGATAAAGCTAATGAGTAGATCATTCCTGGCCGTTGCTGTTCGCAGGCCGCTACACTTATAACCAGCCCATTTCTGGAGGATACATGAAAAGACTGTTGCTATTGGTCGTCATGGCGCTGATTTCCACTGCCGCGCTGGCGGCCAACGTGACTTATCGGTTCTCGCCGGTCAACCAGTGGGACATCACCAAAACGGCGGCCTATTGGAACCCGATCGTGCAGTACGTGGAAAACCAGAGCGGTGTGCGGCTGGAGCTCAAGATCGGCCGCACCTCGGCGGATACGACCAGTTATGTGCTGGCGCAGGAAGTGGAGTTCGTGTTTTCCAATCACTTGTTCTCGCCGGAGCGGGAGGCGCTGGGCTGGAAGGTATTTGGGCGGCGCAACGTACCGCAGTTGTACGGGCAAATTGCCGTGCCCGAAGATTCGCCGATCCGCAAACTGGAGGAGTTGCAAGACAAGACGGTCGTTTTTGCCGGACCCGAGGCGTTCATCGGTTATAAGGTGACTTATGCGGAATTACTCGCCCGGGGTATTCAGGTCAAGACTGACTTCGGCGGCAACCAGAACGCGGCCTTTGCCCAGATGTTCGCCGGTAAGGCCGCCGCCACAGGGAGCAATTCGATGTTGACCGAGGGGTACGCCAAACGCGAGAACAGGAAGTTTCGCATCCTCTGGACCTCCGAGGGCTACCACGACCTGGCGCTGATGGTGTCCAGCAAGGTGCCGGAAAAAGACGTGCAGGCCGTGGCCCAGGCCTTTTTCGGAATGTACGAAGACCCGGTGGGCCGGGAGGTCCTGCGCAAAGCTTCCGAGGTGGTGGGCTTGAGCGCCGACGCCTATTTCGTGCCGGCCACCGCCGCCGACTATGCGTCGTACCGGCGTTTCTACCAGACGGCCCCGGTGATCCTGCGCTGATTGCTGTCCAAACATGCGCCTGATCCACTCCAACCGCTGGTTGCCCCAGGCGCTGGTCTGGCGCGTGTTCGTGC
>CALMNY010000158.1 GCA_937872125.1 uncultured Candidatus Competibacteraceae bacterium
TTGAGAAGGCCGACAGCTTCTACAGCGACTACCAGGCCGACGTGAGCCTGGCAACGGACATCTTCCACGGCGGCAAATCGTCGCTGCTGGCTGCCAGCACGGAAGGCGAATGGCATTCCTTTGGCGCCTACCCGGCCACCAGCCCGCTGGATTTGACCGGTTACGACCAGTTGAGCTTCTGGATTTACGACACCACCACCAACAATGACGGCAAGGCCGATAATTCGGTGGGCGTCAAGCTGTTCGACGCCGCCGGCGCCTCGGAAGAGATCTGGACCGACAATGCCGCGGCCGGCAAGAACGGCAAGACCGTGACCAATGAGTGGGTCAAGATGACGTTGAATCTTGCAGCGTTCACGACGGTTGACCTGTCTAAGATCGAGAAGATCCAGTTCTCCATGTACTGGGCCGGCAATTACTATGTGGACGACATTATGGCGCTCAAGCCGGTGGAACTGACCGACAAAAGCGTGGTGCTGCAAGACTTTGAGAAGGCCGACAGCTTCTACAGCGATTATCAGGCCGACGTGAGCCTGGCAACCGACATCTTCCACGGCGGCAAATCGTCGCTGCTGGCCGCCAGCACCGAGGGCGAATGGCATTCCTTTGGCGCCTACCCGGCCGTCAAACCGATGGACATTTCCACCTATGGCAAGCTGTGCTTCTGGATCTATGACACCACCGCCAACAACGACGGCAAGGCCGACAACTCGGTGGGCGTCAAGCTGTTCGACGCGGCCGGCGTGAGCGAGGAGTTCTGGACCGACCACGAAGCCGTGGGCAAAAACCCCAAAACCGTGCAAAACGAGTGGACGCAGATGTGCCTGGACCTGAACGCGTTCTCCAACGTGGATCTGCGCAAGATCGACAAAGTGCAGTTCGCGCTCTACTGGGCCGGCAATTACTACGTTGACGACATCACCCTGGAGCCCTAATCCTTGATCCTTGTGCCGGAGCTGGCCGGAGTGCTCCAGCCAGCTCCGCGCAAAGAAAGCAGGTGTTTTATGAGCCCTTCTACTCGAATCAACCGCCGCCAGTTCTTGAATATGATGGCTGCCGGCGCCGGCGCGCTGGCGTTGAGCGCGTGCGGCGTGAAGGCCGGGGATGGAACCGGAACCACCCCCGGCGGCGGGGCGGTCTCCAACGTCAAGTTGCTGACCGCCGGTTGGCCGATCGATGTGCCTTTTGCCAATGCAACCCCGGGGTTCCAGGTCGGCTATAACAAGGCCTTCCAGGCCTGGTTGGACCTGAATCCGGGCGTCAGCGTGGAGCGCATTGAGTTCAACGTGTGGGACACGGCCGGCCTGCGCACGGCGGTGGCCGGCGGCACGGCGCCCTTCCACTATCCCATCGGCGTGCTGGGCGGCTGGAATGTGCCCGGCATTCAGGCTTCCAACGCTGAAGGCCTGTTCGCCGATATCACCGCCGCCTTTGAGAAGCACAAAGTGCTGGACCTGCTCGATCCGAAGGTGGCGGCCAACAGCTCGCGCTGGAAATCGCAGGACGGCAAGATCTTCGGTATCCCCTACGAGGTCGTCTCCAGCGAGGGTTTCTTCTATAACCGCGAACACCTGGCCGAGATCGGCATGGACAGCCTGCCGCTCAACTGGAAGTGGACCGACATGCGTGAGTGGGCGCTGAAGATGACCAAGGGCGACCGCAAGGGCCTGGCGATGGCTGCCTACGCGCTGGACTGGATCCTGCCGACTTACGGCATCGACTTCGACGGCCTGCTCAGCCACTACCCGGTGCCCGGCAAGGGCTTTAACTGGCGCTGGGACTTCACCACCTTTGTCGACGATATCGTGGAAGGCGTGGAACTGTGGCGCGCGATGAACTTTGAAGACCAGTCGGTCTACACCGATCCCAACTTCTGGGATTACTCGCAGAACGGGCAGCTTGCCGCCGCTTTCTACGATGGGCGCGCCTCGATGACGCCTGGCATTCACCTGTTCTTCTCGGATATGGCCGGCAAAATGAACAAGACCATCCTGGAAGCGGATGAATTTATGGGCTTCAACCGCCAGCCGCTTGGCCCGCTGGGTTATACCTACCAACTGCCCTTTTCCAACAGCGCCTGGGCCTTCAACCCCGACCTGAACGAAGAGGAACTGGACAAGGCGGTCTCTCTCTTTACCTATATGCTGCTGAGCGACGGTTTCGTCACCACCACGCAGGAGATCTATAACGTCAACAAAGACCCCAGCGAAATCATCCGCGCCATCCGCTGGCCGTTTGCCAACAAGTTCTCCGAAACCATCCCCGGCGTAGAAGGCTCGTTGAGCGCGGCCACCGGCAAACGCTTCTCCGAAGCCATCAACACCATCTTCTCGCAGCCCAAGCAGCCTGAAGTGGGCGAATATGTGCCCCCCGAAGTCAACCGCGGTCCGGGCGACACGCCCTGGTACGACAAGCTGACCCGCTGGGGCTACTCGCAGGACCCGTTCGACGTCAAGGCCGACGCGGCCGAGCTGGAAAACATCCTCAACCAGCAGGCCAAAACCTTCCCCTCGAGCGTCGATCCGGACGCCTTCGCGGCCGGCATCAACAAGTACTACGCCGACATGGCCGCCTACCTGCAGGCCAATGCACCCGAGTTTTACGAAAAACGGTTCATCCCGTTCTACGATCTACGCATCAAGCCGGAATTTGGCTAAACCATCCGGCGCGCAGTGCCATTCCCGGAGCGGTTGCGCCGCTCCGGGAAACGCACCTGAGAACAGGAGATGTACTTATGTCTGTTGGCACTGATGTGATTGAACCCAGGCCGGCGGTCCCGGCGGTGGAAGGCGGCCGGACGCGCAGGCGCTGGCTGAACTGGCTGTTTGTCATCCCGGCCATCCTGTTCCAGTTTTTCTGGGGCTGGTACCCGATGGTGATCGCCATCTTCCTCAGCCTGACCAACGCGCCCATCCGCGGCGCGGTCACCTTCCGCGGCATTGAAAATTACGTGCGCCTGGCCTCCGACCCGCTGGTGCCGATGGCCTTCCGCGTCACGTTGATTTACGGCATCTTATCGATCATCCTGACCTTCATCATTCCGATCATCACCGCCATTTTGCTGATGGAAATGCCGCCCAAAACGATGCGCGTGATGATGATCCTTTGGTTCCTGCCGCTATCCGGCATCGCCAGTACGCTGTTCTGGCAGTATCTCTACAACGAAAAATTCGGCATCTTCCAGTACATCGCCACGGCGGTGCTGGGGCTGCCGCCGCAGGCCTTTTTGAGCAGCGAGCGGTTGGTGCTCTTCTGGCTGATCGTGCCGGGAATTATCATGTACGGCCCGGGGCTGTATTATATCGCCGGGCTGCAGGGCATTCCCAAGTCGTACTACGAGGCGGCCGAAGTGGAAGGCGCCGGATTCTGGCGCAAGATCTGGACGATTTCGCTGCCGCGCCTGCGCCCGATCATCTCGATGACGCTGCTTTTCTCGATCATTGGCAGTTTGCAGGAATTCACCTTCCCCGACCTGATGACGCGCGGCGGGCCCAACGGCGCCAGCCGCACGGTGGTGATGTACATGTTCACGCTGCTGAACAACGGGCGCATCGGCGACTCGACCGCGCTGGCGGTGATGCTGTTCGCGCTGATTATGGTCTTCGTGCTGGTCTTCCGGCTGGTGTTCAAGTCGGACCCGGACGTCTAAAAAGGAGGAACCGATGAGCCTGTTTCCAACCGTCGGTCGTAAGCAACTTGGTGTGCGGATTTCCTGGTGGCTGGTGGTGGCATTCCTGGCCTTTGGCGTGTTCATGCACCTGGTGCCGTTCTATATCATGATCACCACGTCGATCAAGCCCGCCACTGAGGCGATGGCCATGCCGCCCACCCTGTGGCCCAAACAGCCCACCTTTGCCGCCTGGGGACTGGTGCTGAAGCTTTCGGACATTGCCAAATCGGTGCTTTCACAGCCGCTGAGCAAGTATTTCCTCAACTCGATGATCATGACCTTTGGCACCATGATCCTGAGCATCCCGGTCACCTCGCTGGCGGCTTACGCGGTCAGCAAACTCATCAAGGGGCGCGCCGCCAAGAACCTGTTCATCTTTTTCATCGGTACGCTGATGCTGCCGGGCATCGTCAGCCTGATCCCGTCCTTCCTGCTGACGCGCAACTTCCCCTTCCCGCTGCCGGTGGCGCCCAACATTCCCGGCACCGACGTCGCTTTCCCCACGCTGCGCATCTGGAACACTTACTGGGCGGTGATCATCCCGGCCGGCTTCAGCGCGGGCAACTTCCTGCTGTTCAAAGGCTACTTCGACGGCATCCCCGATTCGATCATCAACGCCGCGCGGGTGGACGGCGGCTCGGAGTTCAACATCTTCCGGCGCATCATCCTGCCCATGTCCATCCCGGTGTACGCGGTGGTGGCTTATTTCACCTTCGGCGCCACCTGGGATAGCTACCTGTGGCCGCTGGTGGTGATTCAAGATAGCGCCATTGCGCCGCTGACGCTGGCCATCCGGCGCATCTCAGATGCGTTTGGCGCGGCCGGCACCACCAACCCGCTCACCGCGGTGGGGGCGTCGGCGGGCATCAGCGAGCTGGTTTCGCAGGGTCTGTCATGGAACGGCCTGATGGTGCTGGGTTTGCTGCAGGCCATCCCGACCTTCATCTTCTTCATCATCGCGCGCGAATACCTGCTCAAGGGCGTGAAGATCCAGGGGTTGAAATGAGCAGCGTAACCCTTGAAAACGTGGTCAAGTACTACTACCCCGCGGTGGGCGCGGCCGATTCCAAACCGGTGAAGGGTCTGAACAACATCAACATGCGCATCGCCGAGGGCGAAACGGTCAGCGTGGTGGGGCCATCGGGCTGCGGCAAGAGCACGCTGCTCAAGGTGATCGCCGGGCTGGAGTTCGCCGATGAGGGGCGTGTGCTGTACAACGATTTCGACGTCACCAAAATCACGCCGCAGGACCGCGGGGTGGGCATGGTGTTCCAGGATTATGCCCTCTATCCGACCAAGGAGGGCAAGAACAACATGAGCTATTACTTCGAGGTGCACCACCGCAGCGCGGAAGAGAAAGAGCAGCGCCTGCGCGAGACCTCGGAACTGATGGGCATTGGCTTCGACATGCTGATGGGCCGCCAGGTGGATACGCTCTCGGGCGGCGAGAAGCAGCGCGTGGGCATTGCGCGGGCCATCGTGCGTGAGCCCAACGTCTTCCTGATGGACGAGCCCATTTCCAACCTGGATGCCAAGCTGCGCGAGCGCACTCGCACCGAAATCCGCCGCCTGCTGAAAAAATTTGGCATCACCACGCTGTACGTCACGCACGACCAGCAGGAGGCCATCTTCATGGGCGACCGCATCGCGGTGATGCGCGCGGGCAGCCTGGAGCAGATTGGCACATTCGACGAGCTGTACTACGCGCCGGCCAACCTGTTCGTGGCCACGTTGATCGGCACGCCGCCCATCAGCATTTTGCCGGGGGAATTGGCGCATGGAACGCTGCGCGCGGCCGGGCAGACGGAACTGGCACTGCCGGAGCAACTATCCGGCGGGCTGCCGCAGGGCAGCCTGCGCCTGGGCGTGCGCCCGGAGGGTTGGCTGGTGGCGCGCGAGCCCGAACCGGGCAGCCTGGCGATGAACGTGACGCGCATCGAGCGGCTGTTCACCGAGCGGGCGGCTTTCGCCCACGGAGATGTGAACGGGGCGCCGGTCAACGCGCTGGTGCCGCTGGACTTCCCCGACGCGAAGATGCTCTACCTGCGACCCGACTGGGAGCGGGCTTACATCTTTGCGGCTGACGCCGAAACTGCGCTGCATGTTCCCGGCGTGCCTGAGCTGTTTTGAGAGGGCAGGATGGCAAATATTCGCGTTTCTCATCTGGTCAAACAATTCGCCGAGAAAGCCGCCGTCAACGACATTAGCTTTGATCTCGGCGAGCACGAGTTCCTGGTGCTGGTGGGGCCTTCGGGCTGCGGCAAGACCACCACGCTGCGCATGCTGGCCGGGCTGGAACAGGCCAGCGGCGGCGAGATCT
>CALMNY010000159.1 GCA_937872125.1 uncultured Candidatus Competibacteraceae bacterium
TGGCGTATTGCATCACCGACAGGCAGTTGAGGTCGGTATGCACCACCACGTTGGCCACATTGCGATGGACGAACACTTCCCCCGGCTTCAGACCGGTGATCTGGTTGGCGGGCACGCGGCTGTCCGAGCAGCCAATCCAGAGATAAGCGGGGGTTTGGATCCCCGCCAGTCCGGCGAAAAACTGAGGATCGGCAGCCTTCATCGCCTCGGCCCAGCGGGCGTTGGCGGAAAACAGTTCTGGCAGGTATTTCATCGGATTCCTCCAAATCGGTTCAGTGCAGGGACAGGGTGATGGAATCGGCTAACGCCGGTAGCGAATGCTGGCGGTTGTCGTGTTGCTGATCCAGCCGACGCGCCACCGAGCGGCCGATCCGGTCAGAGGCCCGATCAATGGCGACGTACAGATCGGTTTCGGTATCTTCTATCACGACGCTCGGCGCGCCGGGAAAGGTGATCTGAATCCGGCAGCATTTGTCCTTGCCGCCGCGCGGGCCGTTCTCATCGGACAGGCGGACCGAGATCTGGCGTAAGCGGTCATCGGCCCAGCCGAGCGCAAATCGTAGGCGTCGCTCGATGTACTCGCGCAGGCTGTCGGTCAGTGCGAAACTCCGGGCTTGAATGTGGATATTCATGAAGTCGCTCCTTTCAGATTGAAGGCGACAAGTAGTTTAGAGGGTAGAAAAACATCCAACAATCCGAATAATATTGAACTACCATTCGATTTATTCGATGTATTGCTCAACAGCCCATCGCGGGCAAGCCCGTCCGCTCCTGGCACACAAGGCGTTGATTAGAATTCAGCCTCTACAAGTAAACAGGCTAACTGAGAAAGAACATGACCACCTACCGCCACCGGGAAGAAACCCTCAACACGCAACTGGCGATTCTGCTGGCGCGCTTCGGGGTCAAGGCCGATGCCGAGACCATTCAGGCCAGCGGCCGGGAGCGGCCCGACGTGCTGTTCAACTGGCGGGGGTTGCGCGTGGTCATCGAGGGCAAGTTCGCCGATCATCCGCAGGCGCGGGAGGTGGTGCTGGGCGATGCGCGGGGACGGGTGCAGCGCGGCATCGCCAACATCGCCGCCGCCGTCGTTTATCCCGGCGCGCTCCGCACCACCGCCACACTGGACCTGCTCGACCAACTCGAATCGTCGGTCCTGGCGTATTGCATGATTTCGGAGAGCGAAGAAACCGCGTGGTTCGAGGGCACGCCCGCCGCGCTGATGGATGCGTTGCGCCGGACTCAGGAAACGATGGCCCAGGATGACCTCGTGGCCAAAACCGCTCAATCCCTGCTGGAACAACTAACGGGCGTGGCGCTGATCTGGATCGGGCAGACCGGCGCTTGCGACCGCTTGTCCGATCTGCTGGGGATGCCCGCGCCGAAAGGCGAAACCGGCGACAAGGCCGAGGGACGGCGCACGACGGCGGCGAAGGTGTCCGCGCTGGTGATCGCCAATGCGCTGATCTTTCAGGAACAGTTGGCGGCAACTCATTCCCAGGTGACGCCGCTGCGCCGGTTGGAGGATCAGCGGGACGTGGTGGGCGCGGCCCGCGCCCATTGGCAGTGGATTTGGCAGAACATCAACTATGTGCCGATCTTCCAACTGGGCGAGCGCGTGTTGGCGGAATTGCCGATCACCGCGCACACCCTGGCCTCGTTTCAAGCCCTGCTCAAGGAAGCGCAGGCGATTTGCGCGCACCAGGCGGCGCTGCGCCACGACCTGATGGGCCGGATTTACCACTGGCTGCTGCACCACGCCAAATATCTCGGCACCTATTACACCTCGGTCTCGGCGGCGACCCTGCTGCTCAAGCTGGCGCTGAGCCGGCCCTGGCCACGCGATTTCGGCAACCCGGCGCACCTGGCCGAGTTCAAGGTTGCGGATCTGGCCTGCGGCACCGGGACGCTGCTGATGGCGGCGGCGCAGGCGGTGTCGGACGCCTACATTCTGGCGCGGGCCAACACCGGGCGCAGCCTGTCGCCGGTGGATTTGCAGGCGCTGCACCGGGCCATCATGGAAAACATCCTGCACGGCTACGACGTGCTGCCCACCGCCGTGCATCTCACCGCGTCCACGCTGGCGCTGCTGGCCCCGGACATCGCTTTCGTGCGGATGAATCTGTACGTCATGCCGCTGGGGCTGGACGGCGGCACGCCGCGTCTGGGCAGTCTGGATTTCATCGGCACGAAGGCGGTGTGGACGCAAATCACCCTCGATCAGTCGCAGACGGAAATCGTCCGCGCCGGCGCGGATCAAACGCAAGCGACCAGCGCGCGGGTGCCGGAACTGGATTTGTGCGTGATGAATCCGCCGTTCGTGCGCAGCGTCGGCGGCAATCTGCTGTTTGGTTCGCTGCCCGACGAGCGGGGCGCGCTGCAAACCGAACTCAAAAAGCGGGTCAAGAACCTTCAAGCCAACATCACGGCGGGGCTGGGCGCGGTGTTCGTGGCGCTGGCCGATCAGTCGCTCAAGCCCGGCGGGCGACTGGCCTTTGTGCTGCCGCACGCGCTGGCGTCCGGCGAGGCGTGGGGGCCGACCCGGCAACTGCTCGCCGACCGCTATCATCTGGAAATCGTCGTGTCGAGCTACGATGCCGAGCGGCCCAACTTCTCCGAAAACACCGACTTGTCCGAACTGCTGTTCGTCGCCCGCAAGAAGCAGACTGGTCAGGACGCGCCGGAAACCACGGCCTATATCAACCTGTGGCGCAATCCGACCACGATCTACGAGGCGCTCGATCTGGCCGAACGGTTGAAAACCCTGCCCGAAGGCATCATCCGTTCGCCCTCCGGCAGTCT
>CALMNY010000160.1 GCA_937872125.1 uncultured Candidatus Competibacteraceae bacterium
GGCCGCGATGACCCAGCGACAGATCGGGATTGGTGCGGGCCAGGATCAGCAACACCCCGGCGCGACCGCCGAAGGTGCACCAGGTCTTGGCGCCGTTGAGCAGCCAGCCGCCTTCGGTCTTGGTGGCCTTCAGCCGCATGTTGGCGACATCGGAACCATAGTTGGGTTCCGTAACCGCCACGGCGTTCAGCAGCTCGCCAGAGGCCAGTTGCGGCAGCCATTTATTCTTCTGCTCCTCGGTGCCGCCCTTGAGCAGCGCCTTGGACAGGATTTCCGGCCGGGTGATCAGACTGCCCGCCGCGCCCAGCGACCCCCGCGTCAGCTCTTCCGTGACCACGATCATGCCCAGATTGTCTTCGTGCTCGTCGCTCTGAATGCCGCCGAAGCGTTCCGGAATGGAAATGCCGAAGCAGCCCAAATCCTTGAGCTGATCAATGATGGCGTTAGGAATGTCGAGGTCGTGGCGGTGAATCTCCTCGGCGAGCGGCATCACCACTTCCTCGGCGACGCGACGGAAGGTCTCGCGCATCATCTCATGGTGATCGTCCAGCAGATAGGCGCCGGTCACGCCGGCTTGGGCGCGCATCAGTTGCCCCAGTTCGGCCACACGCTCCGCGAGCAACTGCGCCAGACAGAACTGTCGCACGGTGGGATGATCCACGGTCGCACCCAGCCACTGTTCGTTCAGGCCAAAATCGGCCGGACGGGAACTCAACCGGTTGCGAATAGCCTGTAAAGCCTCGGCGGTGAACAGCAGGGCAAAGCGTTCCTCCAAGGTCAGTTCGCTGGCCGAACCACCGCTGGCCTCCCGCGCCCGTTTCGCGTAATCCAGACCGAAGCGAGCGCCGGTCGCTTCGGAAAAAGACAGCGCCAGGTCATAGCTCACCAGTTGATGCTGGTCCAGCAGGGCGGCAGAGATTTTGCCATCGGCTTTTTGCGAGCGTTCCTTGAGGTCCGCCAAGGCGTAGTCAAGCACTTTTTGGACCGCATCCAGGGCCAGAGCGGCCTGTTGCAACTGTTCTGCCGGATTCTGAATCAATGCGGACATCGGTTTGCCTCGTGTGGTGTCGGTTAGTCTTGAAAACCCTGAATTTAGTAGGCTCTAGCCGCCAAGTCTATGCGCAAAAAGGCTAAGAGCACACCGTTTGAACAACGGCGGCGGTAAAAAATTTCCAGCCGGCGATGACAATTTGCAGCAATTCTCATTTTGCAACCGCACTGGCTCCCACGCTGGAGTGTGGGAGCCAGACCATGACCTGTCAGAATTTATGCGTCGATCCGCTAGTCCACAACACGCCCGCCCGCCGCTGATTTCCTTATAATGCGCGCGCCCGGCCCCTTCTCCAACCCGCCCCGGATGGAAGAAGGCGCTGCCATCACCGAGGCGCATTTCCAACTCTGAGAGCTTCCATCGTGGCCACCCCTCCTACCGCCGCTTCCGAACTCCGGCACTATGCCGGCCTGCTTGCTATCGAACTGGACCCGCAACGCGCCGATCCCACCGGTACACCGCCCGCGCCGCTGAGCGTGGCGGCCGCAACCGCGCTCGCCGGCCATCTGGCCAAGGATTTGGCCTCTATTCTCGGTGATATCGCCCATTTAGGCTTGATTCTTCCGGGCGCGCTCTACGATCAAACGGAAATTTTGCGGCCCGGATTGCCGCTGCTGAGCGCGCTGGCCGAGTTATACCGGGGCAGCGGGCGCGATTCGACGTTCGCGCCACGTCTGATCGCCCTGGGCACGGAGCGTGGCTTCTTTCCCGTCGCCGCCATCAATCCGCTGCGCCGGCCCGGTTCCGGTCCGTTGCTGCTGCTACCGTTCTGCTTCGTCGGTCCAAGCGACGACATCGCCCGCCTGGCGCGGGTCATGGAAGACACGCTGATGCAAAACGGCCAGGTGTCCCCGGCTACGAATGAAGCGGTGCAGCAGGCGTTCGGGCTGGCGGCGCTGAATCTGTCCTTCGCCACGGTTGGCGATCTGTGCGCCCTGCTGCGGGTGCAACTGGAAGCGAATGATTTTCTGCCATTGTGGGAACTGCTGGAACATGCCTGGTTCGAGCGGCCCGGGGTCCGCTCCGTCGTACTGGAGGCGGGCAATCGCTTTTTGGTCGCCGGCGATCACGTCCACACGCTGTTCTACACCTTCGACGACTGGGCGCAGTTCGGGCCGGGCCGCCCGTTGCCGGCGGCTGAGCTGGGGACGGGGTATCTGAACTGGGCGCGCGCGCAACGGCAATACGCGCTGGCGCTGGAAGCCTATGGCGTGCACGTGCGGCGGGTGCTGGCCAACCCACGTTTGGAGGAAACGCTGGCGACCAGCGATGACGAGGCGGCGCTGGCCGCGTTCCGGGACATTCCCTGCCTGTCAGGGGATTACCTGGTCGAGCGTATCTTCCACAACGACAACGAGCGCCCGGAACGCCAGATGCTGATTACCCATCAGGCCGATGCAGAACTGGGCACGCTGGCCTACACCGTGACCAGCCTGGATGCCGACGGCCAACTGGCGCGGCTGGAACATCACTACCCCCTGCAACCCCAAGGCGTGCAGGTCATCGCCGCCCAGTTGATCCAGCGCTGCGCCGAACAGGGAACCGAGCGGCAGGTACTACACCCGGGTCGTCTGCTTTATTCGGAAGCCGGGCGGAGTTTGCGCGCCGCTACGGCGATTGATCTGGCTGCGCACACCGAACGACCACATTAGCGCCTGGGCTGAATTCCCGCCCGGCTGGCGCAAACTCCTGCTGCCGAACCTCCAGCAGCAGGAGTCAGCTACATCAATTCATCAATAGTGCGCTACCCGCGCCACGCCCTCGTAGCTGGTCAACACCCGCACCCGGTCGCCCCGATAGAACGGTTCATCGGCGGCCTGAGTCACGGCCAGCATCCGACCATTGTCCAGCCGCACGGTGATCTCCAAACCCGGCTGGCGGGTCGCGTTTTCTTCGATGGCCGAACCGACCAGGCCACCCACAACCGCGCCGCCAATCGCGCCGGCAACCTGGCCCCGGCCCCGGCCGATGGTGCTGCCCGCCACGCCGCCCAGCGCCGCGCCGCCTACGGTTCCTACGCCGCTCTTGGTTCCTTCAATCAGGACCTGGCGCACGCTTTCGACATAGCCGAGCTGTACATCCTGCGCCTGGCGCGCCTGGTCGCGGGTGTAGGCACCACCGGACATGCTGGCCGGACAGCCGCTCAATACCAGACCCGCCGCCAACACTAACGCCACAGTCACCGTCGTCTTCATCACGCTCATCGCCACACCTCGTTCGGAACAGGAATTTCTGATTTCAGGAAGCTGGGTGCATTATAGCCAAACCCCCTTGTCAAAATAGCCAGTCCCTCTGAATCCCGGCTGAATCGCCACTGAGACCCCACTTCGCCCACCGTGAGCCGCTGTCGCTCCCCGTTTCCCTTACCGCCGTCCAGACGCGACGCGCTGGCCGGCCTCCTGTTAGCCATGATGATCGCCGCCTCGGTGACGCCAGGCATCCTGCTGCTACCCGCCGGTCTGCTGGGCTGGACCGCCGCGCTGTTGCTGAGTTATCGGCTAAGCCGGCGCCAGCGCATCCAAAGCGGCTGGCTGATCGGGCTGGGACTGGCTGGTCTGACATGGGGCTGGCTCCACGGCACGTCGCTCAACTGGGCGCAACTGTTGGCCGGCAATCAGGGGCTGATCAGCCTGCTGGCAGCGGTATCCTTCCTGCGGCTGGTGACCCGGCCGGACGCCGGGAATGGCGATGCGCCGCCGCCGCGTGGCCGGAAAGCCCTGTGGCGGACCCTGCTCGGCGTGCATCTGTTCGGGGCGGTGATCAACCTGTCCACCATCGTGATTCTCGGCGACCGCATGACTACCCGTGGTCGGTTGGGCAAACGCCGGGCGCTGGTCCTGTCGCGGGGGTTCGCGGCAGCCGCGTACTGGTCGCCGTTCTTCTCGGCGATGGCCGCCGCCCTGACCTACGCGCCAGGCGCGCAACTGGGCGTCGTTGCGCTGGCCGGCTTGCCGATGGCCGCCATTTCCCTGGGGCTGACCGCCCGCGATCTCGATCCCGGCAATCCCAGCGGCGGCGCACCATTCATCGGTTATCCGATGCGCTTTAGCGCCCTGTGGATTCCAGGGCTGCTGGTGGCCATTGTGCTGGCTCTGCACCTGCTGGTTCCCGGCTGGTCCATTTTGGCGATCATCGCCCTGAGCGCGCCACTGCTGGCTGTCGGCATTCTGGTCGCGCGCGAGGGACGGGGCGCCTGGTCGCCGCTCAAGGCTCATATCGAACATGGCCTGGCCGGCACCGTCAATGAGCTGGCGCTGTTTCTGGCGGCGGGGGTGCTGGCGGCGGGCCTGATCAGTCTGACCCGCCAGTGGGGCGACTGGCTGCCGTTTGAGCGGTTCGGCCCGTCGCAGGCCAGCCTGATGTTGCTGGTGATGGTCGGCGTCGCCGCATTGGGCGTGCATCCGATCATCACCATCGCAGTCTGCGGGGTCTGGCTGGCGCCGCTGCATCCGGATCCCAATTATCTGGCCATTACCCTGTTGATGGCCTGGGGGATTGGGACGCCCGCCAATCCGCTGTCCGGCCTGCACCTGATGATGCAGGGCCGCTACGGCATTGACGGCTACGCTTTCCTGCGCTGGAACGCCAACTACGTGCTGAAATGTCTGGGTGCGGGGGTGGTGATGCTGTATCTGTATGGAGTGTTGCTGAGCGTTTCCGGTTGAGTTTGTCACGGCACCAGCAAATCGCCGCCTTCCATGTGCAACACCTCCACACGCGCGCCAACCAACAGCACGCTGCCGACCTGGCGGCGCTGGCCGGTGTCGGTGAATTCGAACACATACAACCGCTCCAGCTTCAGCCGGCCATCGCGGTCCCGTCGCGGCCACAGCCGCTCCAGTGCCACGGTATCGTCCAGCAGTTGCACCCCCATCTGCTGGCAGGCGCGGGAACTGGCGGCGCGGGCCTGTTCGCGGGCGCCGAGGCTGTCGCGCCAGAACAGCAGGCCGAGACCCGCCACAAGCAGAAATCCAATCAGAAAGGAAAAGCTCATCTGTAGCGGCTAATCCATGAAGGAAAGATTCTGTCCACGGAAGACACGGAAAGCACGGAAAAGGATGGAATCAGTCGCTTTTCTTCCGTGCCTTCCGTGTCTTCCGTGGACCCTTGCCTTACAGCAGCGGCTTCAGCCGGGCCAGAATGTCATCCCGCGCCTGCGCCAGCAGCGATTCCCGGTCCAGGCTGTCGAGAATGTCCTGCACCACCCGTTTCGGCCCGCCTTCACCCCAGGATTTGCCCTGAATGAAATACTGCTCGGCGGCCTTGCCAACCACGTAAGTCCCGTACCAGGCTACCGCACCTTGCGCGCCGGCAGTCACCACCGTGGACAGCCCCAGGCTGATGCCCTTGAGCGCCGCCGCCGCCAGATTCATCGCCCACACCGTCCCCATCAGGAACGCCAGTTGGATGGAGATGGTCTTGAGCAGCGAACCGGCCTCGCCCCGGGTGATCGGCAGCCCGTACACCCGGCTGAGATGGACGATCATCGCCGCGTCGGTGGCGACCGCCGCCAGCAGGTCGGCAATCGGAATCGGGTTCAGCGCCACCGCCACGCCCTTGCCCAGGCAATAATTGCGCACTACCTTCTCGGCCAGATCGCGGCGGATGGCGACGATTTCTTTGGTCAGCCGGTCGGAGAAGCGGCCGGCGAACAGCCCGGCGTTGAGCGCCGCCATGGTCTTGCCCTCCACCTTGAGGATGTCCCAGATCCGCTCGCGCAGCGCGGTCACATCCGGCGCCGGGCGACGCCGGGTTTCAGTCTCGTTGCCCTCGGCGTCCACCAGAATCACGATGCGCTCGGCCGGCTGGGCGGCGGCGGTCACAATATCCTGCGGTTGGATCAGACCCTCGGTGCGCTCGCGCAGGGTGCGCAGCAGCAATTCCCGGTCGGCCTGGGTGTAGCGGTCGGTCTTGTTCAGCACCAGCACCAGCCGCTGCGCCGCGCCCTTCACCTGCCGCAGCGCCTTGAGTTCGCTGTCCGTGATGTCGCCATCCACCACGAACAGCACCAGATCGCTGCGGGTGGCCACATCATGGGCCAGTTGCTCCCGCTCCTCGCCGGCGACTTCGTTGATCCCCGGCGTATCGATCAGGAATACCCCGCCGGCGTCGTATTCCTGCCAGCGGGCGTGGGCGGCGCGGGTGGTTTCGCCGTGCAACGGACTGGTGGAAAACTTGGCCTCGCCCAGCAGCGCGTTCAGCAGCGCCGATTTGCCGACGCTGACCCGACCAAAGACGGCGATGTGGATGTGGCCGTGTTCGATTTTTTCCAGCAGCAGTTGCAGTTGCCGGTAATCCTCGGCCAGCGCCGCCCGCACCGGCGGCGGCACCCGCTTGTCGTCGAGCAGTTCGCGCAGGCTCTCGCGGGCCAGGGCCAGGTGCGCGTCGCCGCTAACCGACGGTGGATTCGGCGCGTTCGCCGTCTCGCTGCCGTGCCCAAACCAGTTGGGCCAGACGTTTTGCACGCGCTTCCAGATTTTCACTCAGGTTATCCTCGAACATCCGCAAGGTGGGACCGCTCACCAGATCGCCACGGCTCTCCAAAGAGCGGGTCACCGCTTTCCCCAGACTCTCAAATATCAGTCCATAGACCACAGCGTGCATCATCCCGCCCACCACCGTGCCCATGCCGGGAAATGCTTTGAAGATATTGCCAACCAGCGCCAGCAATAAATTCAAACTGCGCTTGATTTGATTGCCGGCCAGGTCCAGAAACCGCTGCATGTCAATCTCACGCGCCGGCACTTCGTACAGCGCGCACAGTTCCTTGATCAGGTTGAAGCCCAGATAGCCCTGAATCAGCACATCGGTTCCCGGACTGACCGCCGCCAGCGCGCCGAACACCGCCTTGCGGGAATAACTCTGCACGATGGCCTCGGCTTTCGTGCGGCGATGTTCGGCGACCGCCGCATCCAGCTTCTGCTGGGCCAGCACGAACACCGAGGTGTCGCGCAGGGCGTCCAGCACCTGCGGGTCAGCGTCGAGATAACGTTGCAAGGCGCGGCGCAAATCCTCAACGCGCGGCTGACGCTCGCGCAGAGTGGTCTCCTCGCGACCATCGTGGTAGATACGGATGACTTCTTCCATGCCACCGCACTGCACCGGCGCCACTTCCAACTGCTCGCCGACTCGCTCGACCAGCCGCCGACGCACCAGTTCCAGTTCCCGCTCGGTGTAACGATCCACCTTGTTGAGCGCCACGATCACCGGGCTGCCGAGATCAACCAGCGTTCGCAGCGCCTGATACTGATCGCGGGTCAGATCGCCCTCGCAGACGTAGATCACCACATGGGCGCGCAGGGCTTCGTCGCGGGCAGTCTGATCCAGCGCGCCATCCGCCTCGTTCAGGCCGGGCAGATCGGCCAGGATCAGCCGGTCGCCGGCGGTGCTGGTCCAGGTGTAGTAGGTCACTTCCCGGGTGGTGCCGCCCCGCGCGCTCACCGCGATGTCGGTCTCCGGCAACAGCGCGCGGATTAGCGAGGACTTGCCGGCGCTGATCTCGCCGAACACGGCGACGATAATTTCGCCCGCCGCCCGCCGCCGCTGCAATTCCTCGAGTTCGCGGCGGATAGCGTCCACCTGAACCCCAGCGGCTTCGCTGTGTTCCAGCCGCTCGCGCAGGGTCGCCTCGTCCGGTGGCTTGGCCGGGGCGGCGCGGGACTTGCTAACGGGACGACCCCAGTGCAACACCCGCCAGACTGCGTAAACCCCACCGCCGCTCAACCCGATCAGGATCAGCAGATACACGATCCAGAACGTGGTCGGCGCTTGCTGCAGGCGATCCCATACCGACAGGCCGAGATCGGTGATGTACAGCACCAGCACCAACAGGGCCGCCGCGCCGACGCTGGCGCCCACCGCCAGCAGCAGCCGAATGGGCATCCAGGATCGAGCGGCAGGTGATAGGGGTAATTTAGGCAGGGACGGCATCGGCGGCGAACAACTGGCGGAACGCAGGTGGCACGCGCTGGATCACGCGCCGCGCGTAGTCGAAGAACACGATGCCGGTCTTGGCCCGCGCCACCTCACGGCCACTGGTTTTTTCAGTCGCGCGATAGATGAAATCACAGCCGTACTGATTGAAATCGGTCACCCCGACCGCGATTTCCAACATCTCGCCGGGAAACGCCTCGGATTTGTAGATGATGACGCTATCGGTCATGATCAGCCCGACACCGAAAACATCCAGCTCATTCAAGCCATAATGGGCCAGGAACCAAACTCGCGCTTCGTGCAGCAGGCCCAGCAGGGCGTCGTTGCCCATGTGCCCGCCATAATTGACATCGGTGATCCGCACTCGCAGTTCGATGGTAAAAGGAAAATGCTCTGGCAGATCCAGTTTGATTCGCGCCATGCGTCGCCTCGATAATAACCAGGAATTTACTGATTAATTAAGGTCTTAATTCAGGGGCCGCCAGGGAGAAGGGCGGTCGCGGCAGGGATTGTAAACGATTATGGGCTAAAAGATGCACGGCGGGGCAGTACGTTTTGTTGCCTCGCCAATTTCGCTAAACTTGATCCATCACACTATTCCGCCGTCCTGGCGGCCTGCTCTACCTTACCCGGAGTTTCCCACATGGAGTTTGCGGTTGAAATCCTGGCCAGCCTGCTGACCCTGACGGCGCTGGAAATTGTGCTGGGTATTGATAATCTGGTGTTCATCTCCATCATGTCCAGCCGCCTGCCGGTCGAGCAGCAGTCATCTGCCCGCCGCACGGGCCTGGCGCTGGCGGTCATCACCCGCCTGCTGCTGCTGGCCAGCATCGCCTGGCTGGCCGGCGTCACCGCGCCGCTGTTCTCCGTGTTCGACCACCCGGTGTCGCTACGCGATCTGATCCTGCTCGGCGGCGGCATGTTCCTGCTGGCCAAGGGCACCACGGAGATTCACGCCACGGTGGAGGGAGTGGAAGAGGAAATGCGCCACGCCAAGGCCGCGAGCTTTGTGTCGGTCATCATCCAGATCATGATTCTGGATATCGTGTTCTCGCTCGACAGCGTGATCACCGCCGTGGGCATGGCCAACCAGTTGAGCGTCATGGCGGCGGCCATCATCATCGCGGTCGGCGTCATGCTGTTCGCCGCCGATCCCCTCAGCCGCTTCATCCATGAACACGTTTCGGTGAAGATGCTGGCCCTCAGCTTCCTGATCCTGATCGGCGCGGTGCTGATCGCCGACGGCATGGGCTTCCACGTTCCCAAGGGTTACCTGTACTTCGCCATCGCCTTCTCGGTGGGAGTCGAGGCGCTCAATTTGACGGCCACCAAGCGCCGGCGGCGACAAGCAGCGCAGGCCAGTGGAGATTAGATTCCCAATTCAATTCCATCAGGCAACGGGATGGCGGCATGGCCACTGAAATCGAACACAAATTTCTCATTCGCGACGACCGCTGGCGCCAGCAGGTCGAACGCTCGGTGCGGATGCAGCAGGGCTACCTGACCAGCGACGCCCGCTGTTCAGTGCGGGTGCGGGTCGCCGGCGGCCAGGGCTTCCTCAACATCAAGAGCGGAACGCTCGGCATTCAGCGCAGCGAGTACGAATACCCCATCCCGCTGGCCGAGGCCGAGGAAATCCTCGATACCCTGTGCGAGCAACCCCTGTTGGAGAAGACCCGTCACTTCGTGCGCGTCGGCGCCCATCTTTGGGAGATTGACGAATTCGCCGGCGCCAACGCTGGATTGATCGTAGCGGAAGTGGAGCTCAGTCGTCCCGATGAGCCGTTCGAGCGGCCTGACTGGGCGGGCGAGGATGTTTCGCACGACATTCGCTACTACAACTCGCAACTGGCGCGGCATCCCTACGCGACCTGGTCATGCGCGAGCGGCTGATTCGCGTCAGCATTCCCGACCAGCGGCTGGAACTGCTGGAAAGCGGCGTGGTGGTGGCGAGTTACCCGGTCTCTACCGCCCGCAACGGCCCCGGCGAGCGGCGCGACAGCGGTTGCACCCCGCGCGGCTGGCATCGCGTTCGCATCAAGATCGGCGCGGGGTTGCCGCTCAATACGGTCTTCGTCGGCCGGCGGCCCACCGGCGAAGTTTACGGGCCAGAACTGGCCGCTTGCCACCCGGAACGGGATTGGATTCTGACCCGGATTCTGTGGCTGACCGGGCTGGAGGCTGGGTTCAATCGAGGCGGCGATTGCGACACCCTGCGCCGGTACATCTACATCCACGGCTGCCCGGACGAAGCGCCGAT
>CALMNY010000161.1 GCA_937872125.1 uncultured Candidatus Competibacteraceae bacterium
CTCGGCTCACGCCGGCCCCAGCGATCCATCGGTGGAACGACCTGCGCCGCCGCCGCCAGCGCCGTTTCCCGTTCCAGGGCCGGCGCATCCGGCGGCGCGGCCGGCGCGGCGACCGTTGGCAGGGCAGCGCGGGGTTTCGGTGGAATCCGAACTGTAGGCGGTTTGCCGAGCGCCGCCAGATCTTCATTGACCGCCGTTACCTGCAAGCGCAGGCCACGCCCGCGCCGATCCCGCGCGGTAAAGACCCCGACGCTATCGCCCACCAGCACCAGACCGCCCGGCGGTTCCGCCATCACATCCACCAGGGCCGGCGTCCCTGGCCGTAGCATGAGCAACACCGACTCGCCGCCGGGAAACGGCCAGGCCGCCACCGCGAAACTGCTGGACCGCCGGTCGCCGTTCAGCAGGGTTAGCCGCTGGCCCGGATAGATCGGGCCGACATCCCGCCAGTCGCTGGCGCCCTCGGCCGCAGCCTGAATTCGAAACACTGGCGTTTCGTTCTCATCAGGCAGATAAATCGCCCGGCCAAACAGAAATTGCACCTCGCCCGCCCGCAGCGTCGGGTCCGGCTCCACCCGGTAGCGGATCGTGGCGTGCTCGGCCAGATAGCGGCCCAACTCCTGCTCGTGCAAGCGCCGCAGCTCCCGCAGCAACGCCTGCCGGCCAAAGCCATCCTCCAGCCGCTCGTCGCGCACATAATCCCGCTCCGGGATGCGGATGATGATGTGACTGTAGCGCGTCTCCTTGCGCTGGCGCCCACGGGGCGCGCGCGGATGGCGCTTGAGCGCTTCCATCAGGAACAGGCCCTCCTGGCCGCCCCGGACCCGCTCCCACAGCATTTCAACGTTGAACACGTCCGGAATTTTGCGCAAGGTCGCGCAGACCACATAATCGGAAGCGACCAGCGCATCAGGATGGGTTGTCATGACTTTTTTCCTCGACCGCGACGGCCAGCGCCACGATCGGCAATACGAACAAGGTCAGGTGGCTGCCGGCCGCCGACAGCAGCGGCATCGGCTGGCCCATGACCGGCAGAAAGCCCAGATTGGTGCCCCAGGACACCAGAAAATGCCCGCCCAACAGAGCCGCGCCGCCATACAGGGTGAAATAGGCGAAACCGCCCAGCGCCGTCAGCCGGTAATCGCCACGCCCGGCCCACTCCAGCGCGTGGTCGGCAATCGTCAGCAACATGAGAAGCAACGCCGTCTGCAATCCCGCCAGCCCCAGC
>CALMNY010000162.1 GCA_937872125.1 uncultured Candidatus Competibacteraceae bacterium
AGAATGCGTTGAAACAGTTCGGGCTGCCGCTCCTTCACGTCCAGAATCAGCCGCAGATATTTCAGTTCGCTCTTTGGCTCGGTCGGGTCGCCTTCCGCCGCCTTGCGGGAATTCATCCGGTCGAACAGATTATGTGAGGTGATTTCCTCGTCGCCCGTGAGCAACCGCGCGTCATTTCCCAACAGCGCGATAAAAGCGTGAATTTTGGATTTCGCCGCTTCCGTCAGGGCAATTTCATCATTGCCTTCATCGGTCGGGAAAAAGTTGTAGGTAAAAATGGCCTTGAATTTCGTGCCCACCCGATTCACGCGCCCTACCCGCTGCATCATCCGGCTGGGATTCCACGGAATATCATAATTAATCACCGTGGCGGAACGGTGCAGATTCACGCCTTCCGCCAGCACGTCGGTCGTCACCAGAATCCGGTAGTCGTCGCCTTCCTCGCGGCTGTTCGCATCGAAATTCGTAATGACCGCCTGCCGCTGTTCCAGGCTGGACTGAGAACTGAAAAACAGGGTTCTGGCGTCTACTTCCACCTGGATCTGCTTGGCCAGATAGCGGGCGGTGTCAGAAAACTCGCTGAAAATAATCAGCTTGCCCGTTTTGAAAACCGGTTGTGTTGTTAATTCCCGTTTGAATTCCAGCCACTTTGGATCGCGCTCGATCTTTTTCCATGATTGCCGAATTTCGCGCAGCACGGCCAAATCTGACGCGACATGCTGACGAAAAACCGGATTAAAATCCCCGGCCGCAAATTTTTCGGCTTTCTCCGCCTGAATGAGCGCCGCAATGGCGTCATCGTCCCCCTCTTCCAAAAACTCCAGCACCTTGCGGCTGTGCTTTTTACTGGTGTAAACAAAGCCCTCATCAAAAGCTTTTAGCACCTGCTCGTGGGACTGGATAAACCGGTCAAGCGTCTCCCGAAAAGCGTAAAAACTGCTTTCCAGCCGCTTGACCAGCAGGATTTTCATAAACGTCGCCAGATTGCGCTGGCCTTGCACCGCGCGCTCTTCTCGCGGCCCGGCGTAATACAGGGGACTCAGTGGTTGATAGCGGGCGTAATGAAAATCGGCGCTGGTAATACGTCGCAGCGTATCGGTAAAAACATCGTTCTCCACCGGATTCAGCCGGTAGAACAACGGCGCTGGATCATGGACTTGCGGGAACCCGATTTTCTGTTTTTTCAGGTCATCGCCATAGAATTCCTCGATCTCGCGGCGGGTGCGGCGCACCATGATGTACTTGAGGACCCGATCCCGCAGTTCCTGGGCGTTTTCCCGCACGACCTCCACATATCGGGCCGCATCGTCCAGGCGGTGCAACCCATTCAGACGCTTGCGCAGCCGGGCGAAAAACCCCTCCAGATTGGGTAACCCGGGAATCGTGCTGTTGCGGGGCGGCTGGAACAGCTTTAACTGGCTGTAAATATCATCCAGCGTATTATTGTAAGGCGTCGCGGAAACCAGAATGACGCCCTTATTCTGGCAGATGCGAGTCAACAGTTCATAACGCTGCGTCGAATCGCCCTTGAAGCGATGCGATTCATCAATAAACACGTATTTGTAAAAATCAACGCCCTGCTGAAGAACTTCTTCCAGTTTGCCGATAGAAACGCATTGATGGCCGGGGACGCAAAAATCACGGAAGACGCGCGGCCACGAACCCGGACTGTTTTCATCCAATAAACTCGGCGGCGCGATCACCAGACACCGACCATCCAGTTGCAGGGCCAGCAACGCCGAAACAAAGGTTTTCCCCAAACCGACGACATCGGCGATAAACACGCCGCCATAGGTTTTAAGCATCTGCTGCGCGGTAAAAACGGCGTCCTCCTGATAGCGCAGCTTCCTGAAATTCGCTGGCAGGTTTTCCGGACTCAGCCGGGAACGGTCGCCCAGATAGTCACGGAAGTATTCCGCCAGAAATTTCAAATAGAGTTCATAAGGCGTGAAAAATGCAAACGGCGACTCGTGTTCCACTGCCTGAATAATCGTTTCATGCACCTCCCTGACATCCACTCCATCCGCCCAGAGTTCATTAAACCGGTGCAAAGCGTAGTCATGATCTTCCGGTTCGTTGAGCAGGACATTAAATTCCAGATTGCCCTCCAAACCGCTGTATGAAAAATTGCTCGACCCAGTGATCACATAGCCATGGTTGACATCCGGCAGCGGTTGCGCCGGCGTCATGATGTAAACCTTGGCATGAATATTCTGCTCACGATACAGCTTGACGGTCAGTTTGCCCGAACGAATCCACTCGATAAATTTGCGAACGCCGGTTTCAATAGACAGCGAATCCTCCGCCTGAATCAACTCACTGCGCACCATGCCGCCGAAAATCCGCTTAATCTCGGCGGTAGACAGCGCGTTTTCCGGTACATTGTCCCTGGCGATTTGGAGCAACCCATAAACGACCTGCTCGTTTTTTAAACCGATCAGGATGCGGATTTTTTCGACCGATTCCAGTGCGGGGTAAAGCCGGAAAAAGCCGCTGATAAAAAAATAACCGACCAGGCAATCAAAATCCCGCGTCTTCGGCAAAATCGTCTTCAAACGCTGGCTCAGCGTGTTTTCACCCTGATTGGTCAGGAATTTTTTTGGAGAGACCGGGACGGATGCTGACATAACAGGTCAATGCAGGTCGGGAAAAACCGGCGGGAACATCGGCGGTGGTGAATGAATAATGATACCTCAGCACCGGTTTTTTTGCCCCAAAGAGCAACGAAAAACGGCCTCCCGGAATCACCGGGAAGCCGCAAGGAAAGGGGACGGAGGTAAAACCAGAATCGCGCCGCTTCAGCGGACCGCTGCCTGAGCCGGCTGCAAGTAGGAAATCGGCGCCTGCCGTTCGTCGCTGAAAGTAACTTCTTCCCAGGCGGTGCGGTCAGCCAGGAGATCGCGCAGCAACCGGTTGTTCAACGCATGACCAGACTTGTAGCCGGTGAACGCGCCGATCAGGCTGTGGCCCAGCAGATACAAATCGCCGATGGCGTCCAGAATCTTGTGCTTGACGAATTCGTCTTCGTAGCGCAGACCATCCTCGTTCAGGATGCGGTAATCATCCACCACAATCGCGTTGTCCAGCGTACCGCCCAAGGCCAGCCGCCGTTCACGCAGATATTCAAGATCGCGCACAAAGCCAAAGGTGCGCGCCCGGCTGACTTCCTTGACAAAGGAGGTGGTCGAAAAATCCACCACTGCGTGCTGATTGCGGCCCCGGAACAGCGGATGATCGAAGGAAATGGTGAACTCGACCTTGAACCCGTCGAACGGATCGAACTGCGCCCACTTGTCGCCCTCCTCGACCCGCACCGACTTCTTGATGCGGATGAAGCGCTTGGGCGCGTTCTGTTCCTGAATGCCCGCCGACTGGATCAGAAAGACGAAGGGGCCAGCGCTGCCATCCATGATCGGCACCTCGGCGGCGCTCACGTCCACATAGGCATTGTCAATGCCCAATCCGGCGAACGCCGACAATAGATGCTCGACCGTCGAAATGCGGACCTGGCCCTTGATCAGCGAGGTGGACAGTTGGGTATCGCCCACATTCCGTGGGCGGGCCTTGATCTCAACCGGTTCGGGCAGATCAACTCGTCGGAACACAATGCCTGCATCGGGCGCCGCCGGGCGCAAGGTAATATAGACCTTATCGCCGGTGTGCAGACCGACGCCCGTTGCCCGAATGGCGTTTTTCAAGGTTCGTTGCCTAATCACATTAGGTCCCCCAACACGTCAATTGAACTGGAGCGTGGCATCGCGGCGCACGGCGCGGGTGCAAATTACGCCCCCATCCACCTTGTCCATCGGCCCATACGGCCAGCCGACCATGACCACGTCATCTTGCGTTGCGACAAAGATACCGCAATCCGTAGCTATACTGCAACTTGTTTCTCTTTAGCAACTGTTATTGTTGCTAAGTTGCTAAAACCACCGCTCCAGTTCTTGTACCGACCGTAGCTATTCACCTGCACCCCGACCGACTGATGAATCAAGGGCTTGGCGCGCGCCCCCGCTCAATCCGCTGGCCGACCGAGGGCCTGCCGCCGCAGGAACGCCGGAATATCCAAAATATCTTCGGGGTCAAGGTGCTCCCGCTCGGTCGAGAGATCACCGACCGCCTTCTGCCGGACGCTGGGCCGGTCGTGGTGGCCAGGGCTGTCGCCGCCAGGCCGCTGGGGAACCAGCTTGACACGCGGAATCGCCGCTTCCCGCTCGCGCACACTGGTGGTTTGCTTGACGGGCGCACCCTGACCGATACCGGTGGCGACGATGGTCACCCGCAATTCGTTGTGCATCTCGGGATCAATCGTGGTGCCGACTACGACGGTCGCATCTTCCGAGGCCAGTTCCCGAATCGTATTACCCACCTCGTCGAATTCGCCGATGGTCATGTCCATGCCGCCGGTAATGCTCACCAGCAAACCCTTGGCCCCGGCCAGACTGAAGTTTTCCAGCAATGGGCTGGCGATGGCGGCTTCGGCCGCCTCGCGGGCGCGTCCGTCGCCGACCGCTCGCCCGGTGCCCATCATCGCCATGCCCATTTCGGACATCACGGTGCGCACGTCAGCAAAATCCACGTTGATCAGGCCGGGATTGGTGATCATCTCGGCGATGCCCTGCACCGCACCCAGCAGTACGTCGTTAGCGGCTTTGAACGCGTCCAGCAGGCTGGCGCTTTTGCCCAGCACCGTTAGCAGCTTTTCATTGGGGATGATGATCAGCGAATCCACGGTTTCGCTCAGCGCGCGAATCCCGCCTGTAGCGACTTCCATCCGCTTCTTGCCCTCGAACGGGAACGGCTTGGTCACTACCGCCACCGTCAGGACGCCCATCTCCCGGGCCAGTTGCGCCACCACTGGCGTCGCGCCGGTGCCGGTGCCGCCACCCCTGCCGGCGGTAATGAACACCATGTCGGCGCCCTGCAGCGCCTCCCGGATGCGTTCGCTGTCCTCCTGCGCCGCCTGCCGGCCCACGTCAGGGTTGGCGCCCGCACCCAGCCCCTTGGTGATGTTGGCGCCCATTTGCAAGG
>CALMNY010000163.1 GCA_937872125.1 uncultured Candidatus Competibacteraceae bacterium
GGTTCTCCAGAATCCGTTTGGTAATGCGGCCCAGTTGCAGGCGGACGATGTCGCCGATCATCTCATCGCTCAGCGGGTAGTAGGGAATGGTCACCAGCCGACCCAGCAGGGCCGGCGGAAACACCTTGAGCAGGGGTTCACGCAGCGCCTTGCCCAAACCTTCGGCATCCGGCAGCAGGTCGGGGTCCTTGCACATGCTCATGATCAGGTCGGTGCCGACGTTGGTCGTCAGCAGAATCAGCGTATTCTTGAAATCAATGAGCCGCCCTTCGCCGTCCTCCATCCAGCCCTTGTCAAACACCTGGAAGAAGATTTCATGCACGTCGTGGTGGGCTTTCTCCACCTCGTCCAGCAGCACCACGCTGTAGGGCCGGCGGCGCACCGCCTCGGTCAGCACCCCGCCCTCACCGTAGCCGACATAGCCCGGCGGCGCGCCCTTGAGGGTAGAGACGGTGTGCGCCTCCTGGAACTCGCTCATGTTGATGGTGATGACGTTCTGCTCGCCGCCGTACAGCGCCTCGGCCAGCGCCAGCGCGGTTTCGGTCTTGCCCACCCCGGACGGGCCGGCCAGCATAAACACGCCAATCGGCTTGCTGGGATTGTCCAGCGCCGCGCGGGAGGTTTGAATCCGCCGGGCGATCGTGTCCAGCGCGTGACGCTGGCCGATGATGCGGCGGTTGAGAATATCGGCCAGGCTCAGCACGGTTTCGATCTCGTTCTTGACCATGCGCCCGACCGGAATGCCGGTCCAGTCGGCGACCACCGAAGCCACCGCCTGGGCGTCCACGCTGGGCAGAATCAGCGGCGTTTCGCCCTGCAACGTGTGCAACTGGGTTTGCAGGTCTTTTAATTCCGCCAGCCAGGTTTGCCGTTCGGGATCCGGTTCCGCGCTGGTGGAGACATCCACTGCGCCACCCTCGCCGCGCAGTTTGGCCCGCAGTTCCAGAATCCGGTCCACCAGACCTTTCTCTTCCTGCCAGCGGGCGTCCAGTTGCGCCAGTCGCGTTTCCTCAGCCTGCAATTTTTCGGTCGCAGTGGCTTGGCGCTGGGCGGTATCAATGCCGACCGCCGTTTCGCGGCCAATGATCTCCAGTTCGGTTTTCAAGCCCTCGATGCGGCGGCGGCAATCCTCCACCTCCGCCGGGACTGCGTGCAGGCTGATCGCCACGCGGGCGCTGGCGGTGTCCAGCAGGCTGACCGCCTTGTCCGGCAACTGGCGGGCCGGGATGTAGCGGTGCGACAACTTGACCGCCGCTTCCAGCGCCTCATCGAGAATTTGTACCCGATGGTGCTGTTCCATGGTCGAGGCCATGCCGCGCATCATCAGGATGGATTTCTCCTCGCTCGGCTCGCCGACCTGCACCACCTGGAAGCGGCGGGTCAGGGCCGGGTCCTTCTCGATGTGCTTCTTGTACTCGGCCCAAGTGGTGGCGGCGATGGTGCGCAGCTTGCCGCGCGCCAGCGCGGGTTTCAGCAGATTGGCGGCGTCGCCAGTGCCCGCCGCGCCGCCCGCGCCGACCAGGGTGTGCGCCTCGTCAATGAACAGGATGATCGGCTTGGGCGAGGTTTGCACTTCATCAATCACCTGCCGCAGCCGGTTCTCGAACTCGCCCTTCATGCTGGCGCCGGCCTGCAACAGGCCCACGTCCAGCACTCGCAGGGTCACATCCTTCAGCGGGGGCGGGACATCGCCCGAAGCGATCCGCTGAGCGAAACCTTCCACGACAGCAGTTTTGCCGACCCCGGCCTCACCGGTCAGGATCGGGTTGTTCTGGCGGCGGCGCATCAGGATATCCACGATCTGGCGGATTTCCTCGTCGCGGCCACTGATGGGATCCAGTTCGCCTTTGCGCGCCCGCGCGGTCAGGTCCACGGAAAAGCGTTGCAACGCCTCCTGCTTGCCCATTTGGGGGGGCGCCATCGCCTCGCTGGCCTCGCCGGGCGCCGCGCCGCCGCCGACCTGGGACCCGTCCGAAGCGCGCAGCCCCGATTCCGGGGAAGCGGCGACGATGTCGGCAAACCGCTCGGTCAGGGTGTCCAGCTTGATCTTGTCGAACTCGCGCGAGATCGCCAGCAGCGCATTGCGCAAATCCGCCGTCTTCAGGATTCCGACCAGCAGATGCCCGGTGCGCACCTGCGAATCGCTGAACATCAGCGTGGCGTACACCCAGGCTTCCTTCACCGCCGCGTCCACATGGGCGGACAGGTCGGAAATCGCGGTGGCGCCGCGCGGCAGCCGATCCAGCGCCTCAGTGAAATCCTTGGCCAGCCGGGAAGGATTCAGGCTGAACTGCTGGATGGCCCGGTGCAGATCCGAATCCGGCAGTTGCAGAATCTGGTGCAGCCAATGCACCAGTTCCACGTAGGGATTGCCCCGCAATTTGCAAAACACGGTGGCGCTTTCGATAGCTTTATAGCCCAGGCTGTTCAGCTTTCCGAACAGAGCAACGCGACTGATTTCGGCCATGATTCGGACTCCAAGGGTTAAAGGCGAAAGGCGAAAGGCGAAAGGCGAAAAGCGAAAAGCGAAAAGCGAAACGAACCTTTACCCTTTAGCCTTTCGCCTTCGGCCTCAATCACGTGCAATAAGTAACCGCATCCAGCTTCAAATCATCAGCATCACGAACCAGGGGTCGGCTGGTCAGCCAGGTGGTCCAGCCCAGCCGGGTTCCCGCGCCCAGCACCAGCGGCGGCACTTCTTCCTTTTTCAGAATCGGGTTGAAATCCCATAACAACTCGTCTCCGACGTAATTGCGCACCCAGGCCACCAGCCGCCGCAAGCTGTCGCTACCGGGTAGAAACCGGTGAAATTCCGCCAGCCCCATCGGCCCCATGACGATGCGGAACTTGTACTGACAATCCCACACCCGTGCGCCGATCACCGCCGTCCTCCCCAGCAACCCCGTCGCGGGTGTTTCACCCAAGCGGCAGCGACTGGCCTCGGCCAGCGGCAACCAGTGCCCCACGAAGGTTTCGATCATCACCGGCAGCTTGAAAAAATCCGCCAGAATCGCCTGCAAGCCTTCCGGATTACGGGTCTGGCACACCAGGCGCCCGGCGTAATGGAACTTGGCCAAATCCGGAACCGCGTCTCGATTCCACAGCGACGGCATTCCCAGCCCAAACGGTGCGCCGACGTAGACATTAAACCGGTCGGTCTCCGGTCGGTCGAAACTGACCGTCGGCTGGGTATCCGCCCAGGCCCGGTAGAACAGACACAGCATCCGGTGATGAAAAACGTCAGCGAACCAGACCAAGGTGCGGTCGTCATGATTGCGCCAGCGGTCGCGGGCGTACTCGGTCAGATGCGTTGGCAACGGCCCCTGCGGGCCGAACAGCCCCAGGAAATATTCGGACAACCGGGGCGGCTTGCCCTCATCATCGCCCGGCGTAAACGCCGCCAGCGTGGCCGGCGCGAAGGCTAGCGACGGTTCCTGCGCCAGCCGCACCGGGTCATCAGCCAGTTTCGTTGACTTGCCCAGCCGTGGCCGGTCACGGTAGAAGCACTCCAGCCGCCGCAGCGCCTGGAAGAAATGAAAGGCGTAGGGCGCGCGCCGCAACGCCTCGAATAGATCTACAGCGTATGCCGTCGTCCGATCCGGGCTGGCCATCGCATGATCTCGCCCCGTTCAGTCGTTTTGACGACCGTCTCGGTAAAAGAGTTGATGGACGCGTACTTGGCGAAGAACTGCTCCAGCACCGCGCCCAGGATAAAGCTGCCCACCCCCTCAAACGCATTCTCGTCCAGGGTCACCGCCACCTCCAGGCCCCGGGCGAAGGCGATGGGACCGGGAATCGGCGCTCGCCGGGTGATCGGCATGGCCTGAATGGAGCACACGCCGTCAATCTGCTTGCGCACGGCGGTATCCGCCAGATCGCCATACAGCGCCAGCAACTCCCGCAAGGCCACCGCGCCCTGATGGGCGTCACTGTCGGCCAGCGACAGATAATTCAGCGTCAGATGGCTGATCAGCCGCCAGGCGGTATCACCGTGGGCTGGGGACTGGCGCGGCGACGTGGGACCGGCCAGACAGCGCACCGACCCCACCGGCGCTCCGGACGCCAGGGTGAAATCGGTGTCGCCGCGCCCAACCGGCATGTGCAGCGGCAAATCGCGATTGGTGCATAACGTCGTGACCGCCAGTTGCCGCATGCTGCCGCGATAAGGCGTTTCGTCCGCATCCACCAGCGCCAGATAGGTTTCGCTGCCGACATAGCTGGAGCGTGGCCCATGCCGCCGCTGCCGGTCGGATAGCCGGCGCGGCAGGCGATGCACCGTATAAAAGGAGCGCTGGGTGCGCTGGCTGAGCCGGTCATAGCTGGCGTAGAACGGCAGAAAATCCTGCTCCTCGTTCTCCGCGCCGATGCCGGTGACACCAGTGACCTGATAGACCTCGAAATCCATCGGCCGGGTGCGGTCCGCCACCACGTGATGCTCGGCCACCTGATCACTCAGGTGAATGCGGTCGGCCCGCTTGGGAAACAGGTTAATGGCCGGCGTGCAGAACAAAGCGAAATTCGCGGCGGCCACCACGTTTTCCAGCGCGGGATCGGCCCGGCTGAGCAGAATCAGCACCTCCAGTTCACGACTCGTGCAGCGCTGGACGGCTGGCCCCAGTCCGCCCACCTCCACGAACAGGTAACGCTGCGGAAACGTGAAATATTCGTGCAGCAACCGGTATCCGTGGAAGGACGGCGGTGGACACGGTAACAGCGCCTGTTCGTCCGCAAAACCCAGCCGCCGAATCGCGTTCCCCGGAATTTTCTCGTACCAGGGCGCTGGCCGCTCGCCGGGCCGGGCCACGACCAGTACGGTATTCGCCAGCAGTTGCTCGTACAGCCGTCCCGGCAGGGCATCACTGCCGTGCAGGAACAGTTCCAGGCGATCCAGGGCCAGCTTGCCGATGGGCAAATCCGGCAGCGTGGTGCGCAAGCGCAGCCGGATCCCGGCCCGCACCCGGACTAAATCCGCCGACTCCAATTGCGCTACGGGTTCGCGGCCCGCGAAATACTGGGCCTCGACCAGTTCCAGCGGCCAGAGTGTGACATCCTGCGCCGTCCGGTATTCGCACGGCGTCTGCTCACCCTTCCCCAGGATGCTGCGCAGTTCGCCGCCCCGGGGCACGACAAACCCTTTTTCCAATGCGCCTTCGGTCGGGTCGGGCTGGAACTGGACTACCGCCATTGACGGGGTCGGCGCCAGATAATGCGGATAAATGATTTCCAGCAAATGCTGGGTAAAACGCGGGAACTCGGCGTCCATCTTGAGCTGGACCCGCGCCGCCAGAAAGCCAAACCCTTCCAGCAGGCGCTCGACATAGGGGTCGGCGCACTCGAACCCTTCCAGTCCCAGTCGCCCGGCGATCTTGGGAAATTCCCGGGCGAATTCGCCGCCCAGCTCGCGCAGATGCTGCAATTCACGGTTGTAATATTCGAGCAGGCGCGGATCCATCAGCGCTCCCGCGTCCGGCTGGATTCTTCGACCTTGACCTGGCCGCTTTCCAGATCAATTTCAGTTTTCAGATACAATTGCAATGGAATCGGCTGCGCCCACAAATCGCCTTCGATTTCAAAGGTCAGGGCATTGTGGCTCATGCGCTCCTCGGTCAGCGCGGCATGGACCCGCAACGAGTTTCGATAAATGCGCGGCTCAAAATCGCTGATCGCCTGGCGCAGTTCGCGCTCCAGTTCGCCCACGTCCAGACTGCGGGCCGTGGCGCCCGACAACGGCGGCAACCCGTAATTGATCACCGACCGGGCGGCGAAGGGATAGCGTTCGATCTCATCGTGGTCCACCATCCGGGTCGCGTTAAACAGCCACGCCAGGTCGCGCAGCACGCTCTCGCGCAACCGGTTCATGGACAGCACGCGCTTATCCCGGGACTCCTGCGGACGGTCCGGCTCATCATCCGTCAGGCGATCCAGCAGCGAGGGCTGTAATCGCTCCTTCGGCGTCAGCTCAGCCATTGCCGCTGTCAGTCCCGGAAGCTGTTTCCTCAGCGGGCTGGTCCTCGGCGTTCAACTCGATGCGCCGAATATCCAGCAGCGGATATTCACCCTGGTCGGTCGCCAGCAGCCGCTGCCCCAGCCCCAGCCAGGTTTCGGCCCCGCCGTCCCGCCATTCGGTCTTGCGCCCCAACTGGATCAGCGGATCGGCGCTGGCCTCGGAACCGGGATAGCGCGCCGGAACCAGGCCGACCGTTTCACCGCCGTTAGCCCAGGTAAACCGCGCCGGCATCCAGACGTAATCCCGCAGATCGGCGGGCTGTTCCAGTGCGATGATCCGAATCCGCTGGAACGGAATCCAGTAATAGCGGCCATTGACAATCGCCTCCAGCATCGGCCCCAGCCGCGGATCGGCATCGGCCAGCCAGACGAACGGTTGCCCATCCAGCGTTCCCGCCGTGGCTGGCGCCGCCTCAAACGCCTGGTCGCGCACGGTTTGAGCCTCGGCCGGGTGGCCTTCGGCCGTCAGACGCAACGCTTCCAGCACCAACGCCACCCAGGGCGCCGGATCGCCAAACACCAGCGGCGAACGGCGGCCCGCGAACACATCCGCGCGGAACCGTTCGCAGCGGATGGCCTCACGGTAGGTCTGCACCATTGGCAGCGACGAAGCGTCCATTTCGCCCAGCACGTTCAACTGGTTTAACGCCCGCTCCCATTGCCCCAGCACCGCCAGCAATTGAAACAGGAAAATGCGGTATTTGGCGTTGGCGGGCTCCTTGCGCACCTGGGCCTGCAATTCGGCCAAGGCGTCTTGCACCCGCCCTTCGCGTAAACTTTGCTCGGCTGGCATCATGCGGCGCCTTCCAGATTTCCGTGAATAAAGGAAACACCGCGCATCCGAACCCGCAGGGTCTTTCGAATGCGCGGCGCTGAAGAGTAACCCGGGACAGCCCGACTTTTGCAGTTACACCTTCTTGTTGGTCTTGACATCCCAGCCCGACTTGCCCGCTGACTTGGTCGCGCCCTTCGCATCCTGGGTGAAGTATTCCTGCGTCACCGAGGTAAAGTTCAGCGACAGACTCTCAACCGGCAGACCCTCGCCGGCGCCGCCGGTCTGGTAGCTGCTGACCATGACATCCTTGAACTTGATCTCCAGGAATTTCGCCTGGCCGCCTTCCTTGCCGGTCGGCTTGCGCATGACCAGCGTCGCATCCGGATAGTGGTGGCCTGAACAGCAGGACAGCAGCAGTTCCGGCGACGCCGCGCAAAAGTGCATGGTGAAATGGAAGTCCTGCATATTGACCTTGCTGGCGCCCAAGCCGGTACCGTGACCGGCGGTGCCCAGTTGCGACGCACCCCAGGACCAGCTCAGCACTTCAATCCATTCCTTGTGTTCGAAGTCCGTGCATTCGCCCTTCACATCGCCAATCTTCAGAAATGAGTCAGCCATTGTCGTCTCCTCGCATGTGGTACAACCCTTGGGAACGGTTCAACCCGTCATTTCGATCAACGGTGCTCTCGCCACCCGGTCCAAGGGGCGAAAGGCTGTGAGTTCCGTCGTCGCTTACAGTAAAGCACATCGCGTGCCAAAAGTTAACCAACTGTTTTAAAAGGCTATTTTATTATTGTACCATCCGCCGGACCAGAATGAGCCTCCCATTCATCCACTCTGGCCCGGCCCATCGCGCCGGATCAGCCACCCTTGATCGAGGGCAGCTTGGACACCAGCCGCAGCGATACGGTCAACCCTTCCAACTGGTAATGCGGGCGCAGGAAAAACTTCGAGGTGTAATATCCCGGATTGCCTTCCACCTCCTGCACCACCACCTCGGCGGCCGCCAAGGGCTTCATCGCCTTGGTTTCCTCGCTGGAAATGGCGGGATTACCATCCACGTAGTTGTAAATCCACTCCTGCAACCAGCGTTCGAGCGATTCCCGTTCTTTGAACGAACCGATCTTGTCGCGCACCATGCACTTCAGATAGTGCGCGAACCGGCACACCGCAAACAGGTACGGCAACCGGGCCGACAGATTGGCGTTGGCGGTCGCGTCCGGGTCGTCGTACTCGGCGGGTTTCTGCAGCGACTGCGCGCCGATGAAGGCGGCAAAATCGCTGTTCTTTTTATGAATCAGCGGCATAAAACCGTTCTTGGCCAGTTCCGCCTCGCGCCGGTCGCTGATGGCGATTTCGGTCGGGCACTTCATATCCACGCCGCCATCGTCAGTCGGGAAGGTATGCGTTGGCAGATTTTCCACCGCGCCGCCGGATTCGATGCCACGAATCCGGGTGCACCAGCCATAGAGCTTGAAGGCCCGGGTGATATTCGTGGCCATCGCATAGGCTGAATTGGCCCAGGCATACTTGTTGTGGTCAGCGCCCTCCACGTCTTCCTCGAAATCGAACTCCTCAATCGGATCGGATTTCGCGCCGTAGGGCCGCCGCGCCAGAAAGCGCGGCATCGCCAGGCCAATGTAGCGGGAATCCTCCGATTCGCGCAGCGACCGCCAGGCGGCGTATTCCGGGGTCTGGAAAATCTTGGTCAGATCGCGCGGGTTGCTCAGTTCCTGCCAGGAGTCCATCTGCATCACGGTGGGCGCAGCGGCGGCGAGGAACGGGGTATGCGAAGCGGCAGCGACCTGGGACATCTCCCGTAACAGTTCCACATCCGGCGGGCTGTGGTCGAAGTAGTAATCGCCCACCAGGCAACCGAACGGTTCGCCGCCGAACTGGCCGTACTCCTCTTCGTAGACCTTCTTGAACAGCGGACTCTGATCCCAGGCGACTCCCTTGAACTTCCGCAAGGTTTTGCGCAGCTCATTCTTGGAGATATTCATCACCCGAATTTTCAGCATCTCGTCAGTTTCAGTGTTGTTGACGAGATAGTGCAGGCCACGCCAGGCGCTTTCGAGTTGCTGGAAATCCGGATGGTGGATGATCAGATTGATCTGTTCCGTCAGCTTGTGGTCAATGGCCGCGATCATGGACTCAATGGATTTGAGCACATCCTTGGAAATCAGCGTCGTATACTGCAACGCCTGCTCGGCCAAGGTTTTGACTGCGTTCTCGACGGCTTCCTTGGCCTGATCGGACTTGGGCTTGAACTCCCGCTGCAACAGCGAGGAAAAGTCGCCGGCTTCCAGCGTCTGAACTTCCGCGCCGGGCTGGACCTGCGCGCTTGGATTGATTTCGGCCATCGTTCATCACTCCTCGGCGGGCGGTGCGCTTTCCTGGGGCTTGGGTGCCGACGCCAGCGCCTGCAACAGGCTTGGGTCGTTCAAGGCCTTGGCGATCAGGTCCTCGGCGCCGGTTTTGCCATCCATGTAGGTCATCAGGTTGGTGAGTTGCTGGCGGGCCTGAAGCAGACGGTTCAGGGAGTCCACCTTGCGCGCCACCGCGGCCGGCGAGAAATCATCCATGCTCTCAAAGGTCAGATCCACGCTCACCTCGCCTTCGCCCGTCAGGGTATTGGGCACCCGAAACGCCGCCCGTGGTTTCATCGCCTTCATCCGGCTGTCGAAGTTGTCCACGTCAATTTCGAGGAACTTGCGGTCCGCCACCGGCGCCAGCGGGTCGGTCGGTTTGCCGGACAGATCGGCCATCACCCCCATCACGAAGGGCAACTGGACCTTTTTCTGCGAGCCGTACACCTCGACGTCGTATTCGATTTGCACGCGCGGCGCCCGGTTACGAGCAATAAATTTCTGACTGCTCATCGCCATCGGAATATCACCTCTCTCACTGGAATCATGCCCTGGCGGCTACCCGGCGGTAACCTAGCTCATCAGTCAACTAATTTAGAGTATAGCGGCTAGCCGGAATTCTCGCTGTGAATACCGAAAATCAAGTTCGCCTGCTCGGTTCCGCCGGGGGCGAGATCGTTCAAAATCGCCATGAAATCCTTGGTCACCAGATTCCTGGCGCGTTTCAACAAAAAGGGCACCGGGCTGGAAGGTTCGTAGCGGTTGAAGTACTCACACATCTTGTCCAGCATCCGCACTACGTCTTCGCGGCTGGCGATTTCACCCACCACCAGTCGCGATCCGGCGCCGACAGCGGAGGCGGCTGAACTGACCGCCACGGCCTCGGCGGCTAGCGCCTCATCCACTGGAACCACGCCCTGCTGCTGCAACTGTTCGGCCAGCACCTGGCGGATTTCCTTCAGCACCCCGGTCAGCGTGCTCAGATCCGGCGCCTGGGCCACGCCGATCAGATCGGTCAGCCGAGCCTCAATCTGCTCGACCCGCGCCATGGCCTCGGCTACCACGGTCGCAGTGGCCTGCACGGTTTCCGGGCCGACCTCCTGAAAGGCGCCGTTAATTCTAGTCTGGGCCGGCAATTCCGCCTGGTCATCGGTCGCCACCGGGGTCAACACGCCAGCGGCGATCTGAATATCACGCAGACTGAATCGCCCCAGCGTGCGCGAACTGACCAGCGGTGTCTCCCGCAAGGCCCGCAGGGTGGCTTCCGGATCGCACAGCGCCACAATCGTGTTGACCCGCAGGGTCGGATCGTTGTCGTCCTCAGGATCAAGTTGCGGGTAAACCTGGTCCCAGTAGCGCTCGATCAAGCTGTCCACCAGCGCCAGGCCGTCGGCGAAACCGGCCAGACCGTCCGTGTGCAACAGGGACCGGGTCAGATACAGCGCCACCCGCAAATCCCGGGTGCGTTCGAACAGCGCCAGCGCCGTTTTCCGGACACTGCGCCAATCCGGCGGCTCGGCGGGAATAATCGTGTCGCCATACTGGCGTTCCGGCGTTTCCTGCGCCAGTTTCTCCATCTCGGCAAAAGCCGGGTCATATTCGAGATCCTCGCCGCAGGGTGCAGTGGCGGCGATCTCGCCAAGCAGTTCTTCAATATCAATCACACTCATGGCTTGCCCGCTTCGTTCAGTTCCAACCACCATTAGCATCACAGTATAACCCCGCTTGGCGCGATTGCGCGGGCGGTATAGACTGCGTCGTTAATCGCTTTCTAACACCCGGTTTGATGAACCTGGCGCCGACGCCCGGCGCTGCATCTCCAGTCAACGGATACTGCGACATGCCCCTGAAATTGACCATCACCAGCTTTCAGCGGCTTTCTCCTGGTCAGGAAACCACCAAGATCCTTGACCGTGGTTCTCTCAGCATCGGCCGCGCGACGCAGAACGACTGGATCCTGCAAGATCCGGAGCGGATCCTGTCCAGTAAGCACTGTGTCGTCCATTATGAGGACGGCGGCTCTTTTCTGACCGACACCAGCACCAACGGCACCTTTCTCAACGATTCTGACCAGCGTATCCCCCGCAATCAGACGGTCCCGCTTAAGGAGGGCGACCACTTCGTTCTGGGCGAATACGAAATCGAGGTCAGCCTGATTCCCGACGCGGCGGCCAGCGAACCGGAAGGTCCGATCACAGACCGGGTGCTGGCGCCGCAGGGCTTGCCCATCTCCGGCGTGGCCAGGCTGGACAGTGGTCTATCGGCTCCGGGTCGGCCTTCCTTTGCTGACCTCCTCGACGAGGATCAGGATCGCTTCGACCTCCAGTCTCCCGCCGAGCGTCCTGCCAAAGGCGCGGTGGCCACCGAGCCGCCACCCGACCTCATCACACCAGACCGGGCTTTCTTCGAACCGCCTGAACTCCTGCCCAAAACGCCGCCCGTCGTGGAGCCGGCTCCCGCTCCCATTGTTCCTCCAGTCCCGGGGCCGATCTCCGCCGAGAGTATTCCTCCGGTTGCCCCCCAACCTGCGCCCGAACCGCCTATGCCGGCGATTCCCGACATCGCGATTCCAGCGCCAGGCCCCGCCGAACCTGTCGCCACAGCGGCCAGTGCCCTGATCCCCGACGACTGGTGGCTGGCGCCGGCAACACCGAC
>CALMNY010000164.1 GCA_937872125.1 uncultured Candidatus Competibacteraceae bacterium
CGCGAACGCCGCAACGATCTGGAGGAGATGGACCGCCGCGCCTACGTGATCGCCCATCAGATGGCTTATCCGGCGCAAGTCGCGTTGCAACTGCCAGACAGCGAGGCTGTGACCGCGTTCGGCTCGATGCTGGAAGGCTACCGGCGCCTGATTGGTCTGGCGGTTTACCGCACCGATGGCCGGCTGGTCGCCGCCGGTAAGGGCGTCGCCGATTTTACCGACCTGTTGCAGCAGGCGGTCGGCCAGACCCTGGCGGAAGCGAAGGATACCGTCGCAACTCGCCGCACGGCCGATGCCCACATTCACCTGCTCGTTTCGGTGATTCGCGCGCCGGATGGCGAGCCGCAGGGCGCACTGGCGGTGCTGCACGATCTGGTGAGCCTGGACGAGCGGGCGACGCACCGGCAGGCGCAGTTCGGGTTCTGGATCGGGTTCATCGTGTTGTCCCTGTTGTTCCTGACCGTGGCCGGCGCCTGGCTGCTGTACGACCGGCCGCTCAACCGGCTGGCGGAATGGATGCGGCAATTGCGCACCGGCGACGCCGCCGAAGCGCCGCCCATCGCCTTGCCCGTGGCGCGGCTGGTTAGCGAAAGCGACCGATTGGCGGCTTCATTCCGCGCCGCCCGCTCGGCTCATCAGGCGCAGGCGCGGGCGGTGGTGCGCGCCGACAACATCTGGTCCCGCGACCGGTTGCGCGCCCATGTCGTGGACTGCCTGCGCGGCGGCCAACTGCTGGTAGTCAGCAACCGCGAGCCGTATATGCACGAACTGCGCGATGGCAAGCCCCGGCTGATCATGCCCGCCGGTGGGCTGGTGACGGCGCTGGACCCGGTGCTGCAAGCCTGTGGCGGGGTCTGGGTCGCGCACGGTTCCGGCGAGGCCGACCGCCAGATGGCCGATGCGCAAGGTCGCTTGGCAGTGCCGCCGGACGATCCGACTTACACTCTGCGGCGGGTGTGGCTGAGCCGGGAAGAAGAGCAGGGGTATTACTACGGCTTCGCCAACGAGGGGCTGTGGCCGCTGTGCCACCTGGCCCACGAGCGGCCGATCTTCCGGGCCAGCGACTGGGAGCACTACGTCCGCGCCAACCGGCGGTTCGCCGATGCGGCGCTGGAAGAAGCCGGCTCCGACCCGGCGGTGGTGCTGGTGCAGGACTATCAGATGGCGCTGGCGCCGCGTTTTCTCAAGGAGAGCCGCCCCGATCTGGCGGTCGGTATTTTCTGGCACATCCCCTGGCCCAATCCGGAGGCGTTCCGTATTTGCCCCTGGGCGCCCGATTTGCTGCGCGGCCTGTTGGGCGCCGACCTGATCGGCTTCCATCTCCAGCAGCATTGCAACAATTTCCTCGACACCGTGGACCGGATGATCGAGGCGCGGCTGGACTGGGATCACTTCGCCGTGGAATTGCAGGGCCACGTCTCGCGGGTGCGACCCTTCCCGATCAGCGTCGAAAGCTGGGCCGAGCGCCATGTCCTGGCTGGCGCGGAACTGGAACAGCAAATCACCGGTCTCCGGGAGCGTTACGAGCTGGGCGACCTGCGCCTCGCGGTCGGCGTGGATCGGATTGATTACACCAAGGGCCTGACCGAGCGGTTCCGCGCCGTGGCCCGGTTTTTCGAACGCTGCCCGGAATACCGGGAACGATTTACCTTCGTGCAACTGGGGGCGCCCAGCCGCACCCACATCCCCCGCTACCGCAACTACATCAACGAACTGGAGGCGCTGGCCGACGACATCAACTGGCGCTTCCAGACCGAGTCCTGGAAACCGATCCGCTTTCTGGTCGGGCATCACGACGGCGTCACGGTGCACGCCTTCCTGCGCATGGCCGAGATCGGCATCGTCAGTTCGCTGCACGACGGCATGAACCTGGTGGCCAAGGAATTCGTCGCCGCCAAACCGGACCTGGACGGGGTGCTGATTCTGTCCGAATTCGCCGGCGCGGCCCGCGAACTGAGCGACGCGCTGATCATCAATCCCTACGATACCGAGCAGTTCGCCGAGGCGATTCGGCGGGCGCTGGAAATGCCGCCGGACGAGCGCGAGGCGCGAATGAGGCGGATGCGGCGGCAGGTGGAGGAAAACAACATCTACCGCTGGGCCGCCAATTTCCTGGCCGATCTGACTGCCGTGCCGATTTCGAATCCGCCCACCCAGGAGGCCGCCTGATGCCGCCAGCCAACGCTACGATTCTCGAACGCCTGATCACCGCCTACCAGCGCGGCGAGCGGTTGGTGCTGGTGTTCGACTATGACGGCACGCTGACCCCGCTGGTCGCGCATCCCCGCCTGGCGCACCTCGATCCTGACCTGCGCGACGTACTGGCCCGGCTGGCGGCCACGCCGCGCGTCACGGTGGGCGTGGTCAGCGGCCGGGGACTGGATGATCTCATCGGCATGGTCGGTCTGGAGGGGCTGAACTATGGCGGCTCCACCGGCCTGGAACTGGAACTGGCCGGGGAGCGCCGCATTCCCATCGAAGTGTTGGCAAGCCGGCCGCTGCTGAATCGGCTGACCGGCGCGACCGAACGCCGATTACCGGCCTATCCCGGCGCCTGGGTGGAAAAAAAGCCGTTCGGCTTTACCGTCCACTACCGGCAACTGGCGCCGGAGCGGATCGAACCGCTGCGGGCTGAAATAGCGGCCTTGCTGGAACCGCATGCCGCCGACCTGCACGTGCTGGACGGACCAATGGCCATCGAGGTGGTGCCGGCCATCGAGCGGGACAAGGGCACAGCGTTGCGGGCCATCGTCGCCCACAGCGGCAATGAACCGGCGACCGTGTTGTACGCCGGCGACGCCGCCAATGACGCCCATGCGTTGGCCGCAGCGGCGGAACTGGGCGGCATCGCGCTCGG
>CALMNY010000165.1 GCA_937872125.1 uncultured Candidatus Competibacteraceae bacterium
TTTGCAGCTTGGCGGTCTTGGTGTTGGCGCCGCCCAGATACTTCATCACCTGCGGTCCGACCAGACCGGCCAGCAGGCCGAGAATCACCAGCACCACCAGCAGTTCAATCAGGGTGAAACCGCGCACCCGGCGGAGGTTATTTCGTTTCATCAACTCGTTCTCACAAAAAGCAGCGGGGGCAGTGGGTAGTCCCTAATCCCTGATCCCCTTCAAAACGCCAACTCGTTCAGGCTGAGGATGGCCACCAGAATAGACATGATGATGCCGGCGATGATCACGCCCAGTCCCAGAATCAGGGCCGGCTCCAGCAGCGTCAGCATCCGCTTGATGGCGGTTTGCACCTCACCATCGTAAGTATCGGCCACTTGCAGCAACATCTCCTGCAACTGGCCGGTTTCCTCGCCGACCCGGATCATTTGCACCGCCAGCCTGGGAAACTCGCCGGCTTCGAGCAGCGGATCGGCCAGGCCCCGGCCGGTTTTGACGTGTTCGGCCACCTCGCCCAGCGCCGTCGCCAACACCTGGTTGCTCAAAGTCTCGCGGACGATGGTCAGGGCGCTCAACAGGGACACGCCGTTACCGAGCAGGGTTCCCAGCGTGCGCGCCAGCCGCGCCGTTTCCACCTTGGCGATCAGATCGCCGAACAGCGGTAAATGCAGGAACCAGCGATCCCAGCGGGCGCGGCTCGCCGGTGCGTTCAACTGCTGGCGCATCGCCGCCGCCAGCACCATCATCACGATGGCTCCAACCCACCAGTAATGCCGAAACCCGTCGCCGATGGCGATCACGATCTGCGTCGCCAGCGGCAATGTCTTGCCGGCATCGGCGAACAGACGCTCAAACTGCGGCACCACGAAGGTCAGCAGGATGATGACCGACAGCGCCGCCACCGTCAGCAGGATGATCGGGTAGATCAACGCCGAAGTCACCGACTCCCGCAACGCCCGTGACCGCTCCAGAAACTCGGTCAGGCGTTTTAACACCGCTTCCAGCGCGCCGCCCGCCTCGCCGGCGCGGATCATGTTCAAATAAAAGCGCGAGAACACGCCCTGCGCTTCCAGAGCATCAGCCAGCGACGAACCGCCGCGCACCTTCTCCTGCACCCGCTCCAGCAGAGCTTTATTCTGCTCATCCTGGCCGACGCTCAACAGAATAGTCAGCGCCCGATCCAGCGGCAGACCGGCGTTGAGCAGGCTGGACAGTTGCTGGGTCAGGAGCATGATGGATTTTTGCGATAGTGACCGGCGCTTGCTGAATAACGGCTGACTGAAGCCCCCGCGCAACCAGCCGCCCCTGGCCTCAGTAACCGCCAAAGGCAGCAAACCCTGATCGCGCAGGCGTTCGATAGCGGCTTCTGGCGACGCGGCATCCAGCTCGTCGTGCAGCGTTTCGCCGGCGGCATCCACCGCTTCATAGCGATAGCGCGGCACTTTACGCCTCCTGTTCCTGCTGGGTGGTCACCCGCAGCACTTCCTCAATCGTCGTCAGGCCGGCGACCGCCTTGCGCAGGCCGTCCTCGTACATGGTGTCCATGCCTTCTTTCTGAGCCTCGGCCTGCAATTCGGTGGCGTCGGCGTGCTTGAGCACCATGCGCCGCAGCGGGTCGCTCATCACCAGAAATTCCATGATCGCCGCCCGCCCCCGATAGCCAGTCCCGCCGCACTGCTCGCAGCCGACAGGTTTGTACAAAATGATCTCGCGGGCCTTGCTAAAGCGTTGCAACCGCATTTCCTCGACCAGTTCCGGCAAGGCGGGATGCGGCTGGCGGCACTGAGTGCATAACAGCCGCACTAGTCGTTGCGCCAGGATGCCGCTGATGGTCGAGGTCAGCAGATAATCCTCCACTCCCATGTCGAGCAGGCGGGTGATGCTGCCAGCGGCGTCGTTGGTGTGCAGAGTGGACAACACCAGATGGCCGGTCAGCGCGGATTGCACGGCGATGCTGGCGGTTTCCAGATCGCGCATTTCGCCGATCATGATCACGTCCGGGTCCTGGCGGACGATGGCGCGCAGGGCGTTGGTGAAATTCAGGTTGATCTGCGGCTTGACCTGAATCTGGTTAATACCCTCCAACTGGTATTCCACCGGGTCTTCGACGGTGAGAATCTTCCGCTCCGGGGTATTGAGCGTTTGCAGCGCCGTGTAAAGCGTGGTGGTTTTACCGCTGCCGGTCGGGCCGGTAACCAGGAGGATGCCATTGGGCAACTCCAGCACCTCGCGGAACCGCTTGAGGGTGCGCGGGCCGAATCCCAGCACCTCGAAATCCAGCACGACGCTGGCCTTGTCGAGGATGCGCATCACCACGCTTTCACCCCACAGGGTCGGCACGGTAGACACGCGCAAATCAATCTCCTTGCCCTGCGCCCGCAACTGAATCCGCCCGTCCTGCGGCAGGCGCCGTTCGGCGATGTTCAGCTTGGCCATGATCTTGATGCGGGAGATCACCGCCGCCGACAACCGCGACGGCGGCGATTCCACCTCGCGCAGCACACCGTCCACCCGGTAGCGGACCTTGAGCCGGTTCTCAAACGGTTCAATGTGAATATCCGAAGCCCGCGACTCCACCGCGCGGGCGATCATCAGGTTGACCAGGCGGATCACTGGCGCTTCGCTGGCCAGGTCCTTGAGATGCTGAATCTGTTCCTCGTCAGTCAGATTGTCGGCCAGGCCGATGGCGTCCACGATCTGGCCCATCGCCGAACGGCCACCGCCGTAGAGTCGTTCGAAGGCCAAATCGAGTTCCGAGGGAATGCCCACGCGCGGAGTGATGGTCTTGCCGGTCGCCAACTGCAACGCCGTCAGCACGTATTCATCGGTCGGGTTGGACATCGCCACTGTCAGCCCCTGTTCGTCCTCGAACAGGGGAATAACGCGCGAGTCCTTGAGAAAGCGCGGCGATACGCCGCCATTGGTGGCCGGTATTTCGGGATAGTCGCCGGGCCGGACCAGCGGCAGGTTCAGGTGCACAGCCAGCGCCTCGGCCAGATCGCGTTCCGACACCAGCCCCAGCTTGACCAGCAGGGTATCCAGTCCTTCGCCAGTGCCCTCCCGCACCCGTCGGGCGCGTTGCAAATCAGCCTCGGCCAGTTTCTGGCGTTCGACCAGCAGTTCACCTAGATCAACGGACATAGAAGGGGTCAGGGGTCAGGGGTCAGGCGCCGGACGCTAACAACGCTTCCAACCCGGTTTGCCATGAACGCGGCCGGATGCCGAACCGGGCGGCCAACCGCGCGCAGTCCAGCATCGAATTAGCGGGCCGGGCGGCGGGAGTCGGGTAGTCGGCGGTAGTGATCGCGGTGACGGTTTGGACTCGTAGCGACTCGCGGGCGCGGGCCAGTTCGACAATCGCGCTGGCGAAACCGTGCCAGGTAGTGGCTGGTTCACCGCAATAGTGATAAGTCCCCCAGTTAGCGTTGGCATCCATCTCCGTGGTGCGCCCCGCCAGTTCCAGCAGGGTATCAGCGATGTCGCCGGCGAAGGTCGGGCCGCCGTGCTGATCGGCGACCACTCGTAACTCTTCGCGTTCCCGCGCCAACCGCAGGATGGTTTTGACAAAGTTGTGGCCGTGAACGCCAAACACCCAACTCACCCGCAGAATCACATGCCGGGACAGTAACCGGCGCACCGCCTCATCGCCCGCCAGTTTGCTCGCGCCGTACACACCCAGCGGCGCGGTGGCGTCATCCTCGACGTAGGGGCCGGGCTTGCGGCCGTCATAGACATAATCGGTGGAAATATGCAGCAATGGAATTTGCAGGCGGGCGCAGGCGGCAGCCAGATGAGCAGGGCCGTCGCGGTTGACTGCAAACGCGAGTTCCGGCTCCTGCTCCGCCTTGTCCACGGCGGTGTAGGCGGCGGCATTGATGACAACCTCCGCGTTGCTGGCGGCCAGCGCCCGATCCACAGCGGCGGCGTCCGTGATATCCAGTTCGGCCACATCCCAGGCCAGCGCCTCATGGCCAAGCGCCGGTGCGCGCCGGGTCAGTTCCCAGCCCACCTGGCCCCTGGCCCCGATTACCAGAATTCGCATGGCTTAACCCTCGTTCAATAATCCCCTCGCCCCTGGCGGGAGAGAGGCTGGGGTGAGGGGGAATCCTCGTAAACCGGCAACTTTTCAGAGGATTGCGCATTCAGCCGGGGGTTCTGCTGGTCTTTGCCCGACAACGAAACCTCCCGCAGCGGCCAGTCAATGCCGATGTCGGGATCATCCCAGGCGATGCCCTGCTCCGACTGGGGGTGGTAGTAGTCGGTGCATTTGTAGAAAAAGTCCGCCTCGTCCGACACCACGCAGAAACCGTGCGCAAAGCCCGGCGGAATATACAATTGCCGGTGATCTACGTCGTCCAGCACACAACCGTACCAGCGCCCGAAACTCGGCGAACCCCGGCGAATGTCCACCGCCACGTCGAACACGGCGCCGCGCGTGACCCAGACCAGTTTGCCCTGCGGTTGCGTCAACTGATAGTGCAGGCCGCGCAGCACGCCGCGCCGCGAACGCGAGTGATTATCCTGAACAAAGCGTTCCGGCATCCCCGCCGCGCCATAGCGCGCTGCCTGCCAGGTTTCCATGAAAAACCCACGGACGTCGCCGAACACCTTCGGCTCCAGCAGTAATACGCCGGGCAGGCCGGTTTCGATCACCTTCACGATGTGATTCTCCGATCCAGCAGTTCCAACAGATATTGACCGTAACCGCTCTTGGCCAGCGGCCCGGCCAGGCGCGTCAACTGGGCGTCGTCAATCAAGCCCATCCGCCAGGCGACTTCCTCGGGACAAGCGACTTTCAAACCCTGCCGCTGCTCCACCACCTGCACGAAATGGGCCGCCGCCAGCAGCGATTCGTGGGTGCCGGTGTCCAGCCAGGCGTAGCCGCGCCCCAGTACCTCGACGTTCAACGCGCCGCGTTCCAGATAGACCTTGTTGACATCGGTAATTTCCAACTCGCCGCGCGGCGAGGGGCGGATATTTTTAGCGATGTCCACCACGTCGTTGTCGTAGAAGTACAAGCCCGTCACCGCATAGTTGGACTTGGGCGCTTTGGGCTTTTCCTCGATATCCACCGCCCGGCCGTTGGCGTCGAAGCGGACCACGCCATAGCGTTCCGGGTCGCGCACGTAATAGCCGAACACGGTAGCGCCCTGGTGGCGGGAAGCCGCCCGGCGCAGCAACGCCGACAGGCCCTGACCATAATAGATATTGTCGCCGAGGATCAGGCAGGCGGGATCACGCCCGATGAACGTCTCGCCGATCAGAAAAGCTTGCGCCAGTCCATCGGGGCTGGGCTGGACGGCGTACTGGAAGTTGACGCCCCACTGACTCCCATCGCCCAGCAGGGTCTGGTACGCCTGCTGATCGCGGGGGGTGGTGATAATCAGGATGTCCCGGATAGCCGCCAGCAACAGCGTGGCGACCGGGTAGTAAATCATCGGCTTGTCGTAAACCGGCATGAGTTGCTTGCTAACCGAAACGGTCAGCGGGTGCAGCCGGGTGCCGGAACCGCCAGCGAGAATGATGCCTTTGTATGCCATGTTTGCAAGCCAGCCCAATGAGAATTGCTGTCTGTGGTATAAACCAGCGGCGAGGACCGCAGGGTAACCACAGGATAGCCGGAACGCTGCAAAATGAAGCCCCAAAACGCGAAAAAGCCCGGCTTTCGACCGGGCTTTTCCTGCGATCTGGTGCCGAAGAGAGGACTTGAACCTCCACTGGGTTACCCCAACTAAGACCT
>CALMNY010000166.1 GCA_937872125.1 uncultured Candidatus Competibacteraceae bacterium
TGCCGGAACTGGCGGAATTGCAGGAATTGAACGTGGATGTGTTGCGCCTCAGCCCGCAGCCAGAGGGCATGGAAACGGTGGTCGAGGCATTCGCCGCCTGTCTGCGCGGGGAGCGCGATCCGGTCGAAGCAGCGCGGGCGCTCAATGCCGCGTTGCCGTATGGCGCCTGCGACGGTTATTGGCAGGGACAGCCGGGGTTAAGGCAGGTGGTGAATCTGGCCTGAGTCCTTCGATACTTGAAACGGCACTGCGGGAAGCGATGATCTGATCCCGCCCGACTGCAATCCCATCGCTATCATAGGCCACGGTGTTTGATAGCTAATCACATCGATTGATGAGTGCCAGCCGGTATAAGTTACCCCAAATCCCCACCCTGTGGCGGTTTTGCGGCATAAATCGTGAGTTTCAGTTCTGCGTCGTCGAGCAGCACATATTCCGGCCTGCGCCCTGAAAGTTTTTCGCTTTCAGTGATGATAATCGGAACGCCGTCGCCGCGTTTATCCATGATAAATTTGCGTTGACTCCCAGGAGCATCGATGTTCATCGGACAGCGGGCCAGCAGAGAGCTCAGCAACTCATTGCGAGACGACTGGCGCTCCGAAAGACTGTCAATCGTCATCGTGTTCGGAATCGTTCCCGGCGAAAACAGCTCCAGCCGGTCAGCAAAAACATGGAGGCGAATTCTGGAGCCGTACATTGAATAATCGCGATGTGCGGCTGCATTGACGACTGCCTCAAAAACCGCATTCATCGAAAATTGTGGGGTTTCGATGCGATAGGGCGCCTTGATCGCATAAACCCGCATATTACGCTCGACGAATTTGCAGGCTTCCCGAATCTGCACGTCCAGCGGTCCGGTAATATCCTTAGCATCCAGTTGACAGGCGGCACTGCGTTCCGTACCGCGATAACAAACCGCCTGGATATAAGCGACCGCAATCAAGGATTCCGGATGTTCGGTCGCCATTAACACACCGCTGACGGTTGGGCGCAAGATCCCGTCTTCATCCCGCCCAATCAACTTCATTTTTTCTAAAAATTCTTGATCGTCGGTTGACGACAGCACCGTCCTGAATCGCCTCCACAACGAGGCTTCAAGAACATCCGGTTTTGTATTGGCAATCGTTTGTTCGTCAAAGCGGATCAGCCGGGTTTGGCTGCGTTGCTGGAACAGACGCGCCAGCGCCTCAGGTCGCATCAGCCGTTTTGAACTGCCAATACGGCGAAAATAACCTCCCGGACTTTGATGCACGAACAAACTGCGTGGCACATCAACGCGCACGATGGTCTTTTCGCTGCCATTCTCGTCGGTTACCAAAATCTTGCGGATCACGCAATCCAGGGGTGGTTCGATCAGGTCGTTGCAGATTTCCCGCAGCCAGGTTTCGACGATATCCAGCTTGTCACGGGGAACGCCAATGATGGCTTTGGATTTGTCATCCACGCCGAGCAGAAAGCTGCCGGTGTGGGTATTGGCGATGGCGGCGAGTTCGTTGGCCATGCCGTTACGGTGGGGATCGGTAATCCGGTCGCCGCTGAACTCAACGGTTTTCAGTTCAAGGACCGAGTCTTCGCCAAGCGATATCCGCTTTAGGAGATCAACTGACTCTTCCATCATGATTCGGCGCGCCTACCCGCTCAACCGCTCGTAAACCCCCATCAAGCCATTGGCGGCGCGCAGCAGCGGCGGCAGCGGCCCGCCAATCGCCTCCGGGTCCATTCCGTCCAGGAGATTTTTCAGTTCCAGTCCCAGGGCGGTATCGCCTTCCATCACCACTCGGCGGTTGAAAAACAGCGTGTCGGAATCCTCGCGCCGGGTGGCCAGCGCCAGGAAATCGTAGATCGTGCCGCTGATGGTCAGATCTGGCGGTTGCGTGGACTGACAGGGCACAAAGCCGGCGGGGCCGGCATAGCGAAAGTGGTATTCCACCTTGGCGTCCCGCACCTTGATCGCCAGCCCCCGGTCGCGCAGGAACTCGAATTCTTCGCCTTGTTGAATGCGGCCGGCGAATAGCACGTTCAAAGCGGTCGTCAGGATGGTCGAATGCACCGGGCTTGGAATCAGCGTGAACGGCAGCGCCAGCAGGGCAGGGAGGGTCGGGCGGGGTGGAAACAGTGAATGGAGGGTGGCCTGGAACATGGCGTTTCTCGCATCGTGACTGCGTCAGCGTTTCATGGACTCAAAGAATTCCCGGTTGGTGCGGGTGTTCTTGAGCCGCTCCAGCAGGAATTCCATCGCCTGCAACTCGTCCATCGGATGCAGCAGCTTGCGCAGGATCCACATCTTCTGCAAATCATCCGGATCCGCCAGCAGTTCCTCGCGGCGGGTGCCGGAACGGTTGATATCAATGGCCGGGAACACCCGCTTTTCGGAAATCCGCCGGTCGAGATGGATTTCCATGTTGCCGGTGCCCTTGAACTCCTCGTAGATCACGTCGTCCATGCGTGACCCGGTATCAATCAGCGTGGTGGCGATAATGGTCAGCGAGCCGCCTTCCTCAATGTTGCGCGCCGCGCCGAAGAACCGCTTGGGCTTTTGCAGGGCGTTGGCGTCCACGCCGCCGGTCAGCACCTTGCCGGAGGCCGGCACTACCGTATTGTAGGCGCGCGCCAACCGGGTGATGGAATCCAGCAGAATCACCACGTCGCGCTTGTGCTCGACCAGCCGCTTGGCCTTGTCGGACACCATTTCCGCGACTTGCGTGTGGCGGGTGGCCGGCTCGTCGAAGGTGCTGGCGATCACTTCGCCACGCACCGACCGCTGCATTTCGGTCACTTCCTCCGGCCGCTCGTCGATCAGCAGCACCATCAGATAGCACTCGGGGTGATTGGCGGCGATGCTTTGGGCGATGTTCTGCAACATCATGGTCTTGCCCGCCTTGGGCGGCGAGACGATCAGGCCGCGCTGGCCCTTGCCGATAGGCGCGATCAGATCAATGACCCGCGCCGTGATGTCTTCGGTGCTGCCGTTGCCGC
>CALMNY010000167.1 GCA_937872125.1 uncultured Candidatus Competibacteraceae bacterium
CGGTAGCGGCTGAACCACATGACGACCAGCGAAGCCAGCAGGCCAAATACGATTTCCAGGACCATACTGGCGATCCAGTAGCCGATGCCGGGACCGCTGCGCTCCTCGTCCTTGGAGGACAGCGCCTGGTCCACCACATACCCGACGACGCGCGACAGCACGATCACGAAGGTGTTGAGCACGCCTTGCAGCAGACTCAACGTCACCATGTCGCCGTTGGCAACGTGGCTAACTTCGTGGCCGAGCACGGCTTCCACCTCGTCGGCGGACATTTGCTCCAGCAGGCCGGTGCTGACGGCAACCAGCGCATTGTTGCGGCTGGCCCCGGTGGCGAAGGCGTTCGGTTCGGGCGAGTCGTACAGGGCGACTTCCGGCATCCCGATTCCGGCGGCTTGGGCTTGGCGCTGGACCGTTTCGACCAGCCAGCGTTCGGCCTGGGTGCGTGGTTGCTCGATCACCTGGGCGCCGACCGACATTTTGGCGACCCATTTCGACATCAGCAGCGAGATCAGCGAGCCGCCCATGCCGAAAATGGCGGCGAAAATCAGCAGGCTGGGCAGATTCAGCCCAGACTGGTACAGAAAGCGGTCCACGCCCAGCAGGCGGGTTACCAGACCCAGCAGCAGCACGACCGCCAGGTTGGTGGCGACAAACAGCAGAATGCGTTTCATGGCAGACTCCAGTAGCAGGGTTGCTGGCGAATCTATAAGGGGCGTTACGGAGAATTTCAAGCCGCCTCCGTGCGGCGTGTGATCAACATGGCGTCGCCGTAGCTGAAGAACCGGTAACGTTGCGCGACGGCGTGGCGATAAGCGTTCAGCGTCGCCGCGCGCCCAGCGAAGGCCGCCACCAGCATCAACAGGGTGGATTCCGGCAAATGAAAGTTGGTGATCAGAGCATCCACCGCGTGGAAGCGATAGCCTGGATAAATGAAAATGCGCGTTTCGCCGCGCCACGGTCGGATGGCGCCGGTTTGAGCGGCGGTTTCCAGCGCCCGGGTAGCCGTGGTGCCGACGGCGATCACTCGCCCGCCGCGCGCCCGGGCAGTGGCGATCTGGGCGCAGGTTTCTGCGCCGACTTCGATCCATTCGCTGTGCATGGTATGTTCGGCGATACGTTCGACGCGCACGGGCTGAAAAGTGCCCGCGCCGACGTGCAAGGTGATAAACGCCTGCGCTACGCCCATGGCCGCCAGTTGGTCGAGCAGGTTTTGATCGAAGTGCAGGCCAGCGGTGGGCGCAGCTACGGCGCCAGGCTGGCGGGCATAGACCGTTTGATAGCGCTCGCGGTCTGCTGGCGTTGGCGCCCGGCGAATGTAGGGCGGCAATGGCGTTTGTCCGTGCCGTTCCAGCAGCGTCAGCCACGGTTCGTCGCCGTCGAGGCCGATTTCGAACAAATCGCCATGGCGGCTGAGCACGGTGGCGGTGAAGCCGGCGCCGAACTGCAACGCACCGCCGGGTTTGGGCGACTTGCTGGCGTTGAGTTGCACCAGCGCCCGGCGTTCGTCCAGCAGTCGTTCGAGGAGCATCTCCAGGCGTCCGCCGCTGGCCTTGCGGCCGAACAGCCGCGCCGGAATCACCCGGGTATCGTTGAACACCAGCAGGTCGCCGGGCCGCAACAACTCCGGCAATTCACGAAACCGCCGGTCGCAGAATGCGCCGCTGGCGCTATCCAGGACCAGCAAACGACTGTCGCCGCGCTGGGCCGGCGGCTGCTGGGCGATCAGTTCCGGCGGCAGGTCGTAGGTAAAGTCCTGCCGTCGCAGCGCGCCAGTCGGTTCCGTCGCTGGATCGTCCCCCGCACGCGGTTCTGTTACCGACGGATCGTCGTTGAACCCTTGCCGGCTGAAAAACTCTGAGTCCATTATCCCTTCACCCCTGCTCTGGATATCGAAATGCGCAAAATCCCGCTTGTCGCCGCTGTTCTGTACGCCGCCGGCGCGCTGGCCGCTGATCCCGTTCCGCCGGCTGCGCCCACACCCTTCAAACAACCGGATCTTGGCCAGTTGCAAGCTGCACTGAAGGGCGTCACCCCCGACAGCGTTGCACCCACCGCCATTCCAGGATTATACGAGGTGGTGCTGGGCGGCCAGGTGATGTATCTGAGCGCCGATGGCCGGTTCGCGGTGCAGGGCGATATTGTTGATCTGAGTTCCCGCACCAATCTGACCGAAGATCGGCGCGGTGAGTTGCGCGGCAAGGCCATCGAAGCGGTTGGTGAAAGCAATATGGTCGTGTTCGCACCCGAAGGGGCGGTCAAGCATACGGTCACGGTGTTCACCGATATAGACTGCGGCTATTGCCGCAAGATGCACAGTCAGATCGCCGACTACAACAAGGAAGGCATCAAAATACGCTACCTGTGGTTCCCGCGCGAGGGCGTCGGTTCCGAGGCGTTTGACAAGGCAGTGGCGGTCGCGTGCGCCAACAACCGGCAAGAGGCGATGACCCGGGCCAAGCGGGGCGAGAAGGTCGAGAGCAAGACCTGCGACAATCCGGTGCAGTCCCAGTATGAACTCGGCCAAAAGCTGGGGGTGCGGGGTACGCCGAGCATGATTCTGGAGTCCGGCGAGATGCTGCCCGGCTATGTGCCGCCTACCCAGTTGGCGCAGATGCTGGCGGAAAACAAGGATAAAACGGCCAAGCCGGGGGCAAACCCATAGCAAAGACGCCAAAGCGTTGAGGGCTGCGCTGTGTTCTTCGGTCAGAAAATCCATCCGCTCAACTTCGATTATCCCGTTACGCTGGCGGTTGCGGGCGACAGTGTTGACCTGTCCGGGCCAGGCGTCCGGCTGGGGGTGCGTTGCGCCGAGGTGTTTCCGGCTTGCCTGCGGCTGCGGTTCGAGAATGCCGCCGTCGCCGACCCGCGCCAGCATTCGGACGCTGTCTTGCTGGAATGGCGGGGAGGTCAGTCGGTCGCGCCGCGGCCGGAAACGGACCGGGCGGTGTTCGCCGCGAAGATGGGTAGAGTCGAACTGGGCGCAGCGACCGTGCGGCTGGAACTGGCTGGTTTCACCCTGGCGACCGTTGCTGCCGGTATCGGCGCGTGCGGCGAGGCGCTGCTGCTCAATTTCGCTATCGAAGCAGTGGACGGTTGCTACGGCTTCGGCGAGCGCACCAAGCGGTTGAACAAGCTGGGCGACAGCGCCGACTGCCTGACCGTGGACGTGGTGTCGGTGTTCCGCCATACCTACGCCCGCGATGATTACGATCCTACCTACGTCGCCATTCCCTTCGTGATTCTGAAAAGCGGCGCGCGGTTTCTGGGGCTGTTTTTCGATAATCCGGGGCGGGCGGTCATGGACATCGGCAAGGTCCAGCCGGGCGAGTTCGGTTATCAGTCGCTGGGCGGCCATACAGACCTTTACCTTCTCGCCGGTCCCAGTCTGCCGGAGGTCACCCGGCGTTACGCGGCGCTGACCGGCCGGGCGCCGTTGCCGCCGCTGTGGGCGCTGGGCTATCACCAGTGCCGCTGGGGCTATCAGCACGAAGCCGAGTTTCTGGATCTGGCCGCCCAGTTCGCCGCCGCCGATGTGCCGGTCAGCGCCCTGTGGTACGACATTGACTATATGGACGGCTATCGGCTGTTTACCTGGGATCGGATGGATTTTCCCGACCCCGCCGGGTTGAACCGGGATTTGAAAATGGCGGGCATTCGCGCCGTGACGATTGTGGATCCCGGTGTAAAGCGTGAGCCGGGCTACGCGGTTTATGACAGCGGGAGGGAACAGCAGGTTTTCTGCCAGACCGCCAGCGGCCGCGAGTACGTCGGCAAAGTCTGGCCGGGCGACACGGTGTTTCCTGACTTTACCCTGGAAAAAACCCGCGCCTGGTGGGCCGGCCGGCTGACGCGGTTCCTGCGCGAGGGCGCGGTGGATGGCGTCTGGCTGGATATGAACGATCCCGCCACCGGCTACAGCCGAACGACAGAGATGCGCTTCCAGCAGGGCGTGATTCCCCACGACCGCTATCACAACCAGTACGCGCATTTTATGGCTATGGCCAGCCGTGCGGCCTGCGATGACGTTGATCCCGATGGCCGACCGTTCCTGCTCACCCGCAGCGCCTGCGCCGGAACCCAGCGGTACAGCGCCGTGTGGACCGGCGACAACGCCAGTACCTGGAAGCATCTGCGCATGGCGCTGCCGTGCTCGCTGAATCTGAGTCTGTCGGGCGTGGCGTTCAACGGCCCGGACGTGGGCGGCTTCATGGATGACACCAACGCTGAATTGCTGGTGCGCTGGCATCAGGCGTGCTGCCTGTTCCCCTTTTTCCGTAACCATTCCGCCAAATATTCCCGGTTTCAGGAGCCATGGCAGTTCGGGCCGGGGCCGCTGGCGGCGATTCGCGGCGCAATTCGCACTCGCTATCGGTTACTACCATATCTGTATCAGTGCTTTTTTGCCCACTGGCGGGACGGCGATCCGATCATTCGCCCCTTGCTTTATCACTATTCCGGAGCGGAATACACCGATGTAGACGATCAATACCTGGTCGGCGCGGCGTTGCTGGTCGCGCCGATTCTGCACGGCGAGGGGCAGGGGCCGGAAATCATTCGTAACGGCGTGAAAATGCAGGAACGGTCGGTGTTGTTGCCACCGGGCTGGTGGTTTGACCTGAACCGGGGCGAATGGGTGCAAGGCGACCGATTGATCCAGTACGCCGCCGCTCTGGATGAACTGCCGCTCTTCGTCCGCGATGGCGCAGTGGTGCCGTATTACGCCAGGCCGCTGCAAAACAGCTTCATGAATTGGCACGCCGTCGAGCTACACCTGTTTTGCCGGGATCAGCCGGCGCAGCTCGACTATATCCTGGATGACCAGGAAACCCGGCGCTATCAGACCGGAGCCTATGGCGTCGCCCACCTCACGGCGCGGGTAGAGGACGAAGGGTTACGGGTGGAAATCAGCGCAACAGGCCGTTATCCACGAGATACGGTGAGTTTTACGCCGGTAGTCTACGGCCGCCCGGAATTGCAGGAATTGGAACTGATCCGCCATGGCTACACCACAACCCGACGGTTGCAAACAGAGCAGCGGGAATGGTTGTGCCGGCAATGGGCGGTGCTGGCCTGATGATTTTTACCCGCTGGATTCTTTTTCTTCGGCCTTGGCCCGCTCCCACAGCGCGTCCATTTCCGCCAGGGTCGAGCGGGTCGGCGTGCGGCCATCCGCAGCCAGCCAGTGTTCAATGCGGCGGAACCGCCGCTCGAATTTGGCGTTGGTCCCGCGCAAAGCGGCTTCCGGATCGAGTTTGAGGTGGCGGGCCAGGTTGGCGACTACGAACAGCACGTCGCCCAGTTCGTCCGCGAGCCGGTCCGGGGGTGCCTGAATCTCGATCTCATGGCGGATTTCGCCGATTTCCTCCGCGAGCTTGGCCAGCACCGGCTCGACCGCACCCCAGTCGAAACCGACCCGCGCTGCCTTCTTTTGCAACTTGACCGCGCGGGTCAGCGCCGGCAGGGCCAGCGGGACGCCATCCAGCGCACCGACAGGCTGCTGGGGGTTTTCCGCTGCTTCGCTGGCCTTGATCCGCTCCCAGGCCGCAGTCTGCTCGGCGGCGTCAGCATAGCACTCGTCGCCGAATACGTGCGGGTGACGACGAGTCATTTTCTCGACGATGCCGCGCGCCACGGCGGCGAAGTCGAAGCGGCCTTCCTCATGAGCGATTTGTGAATAGAACACCACTTGAAACAGCAGATCGCCCAGTTCCGCACGCAGTTCTGCCCAATCCTCGCGGGCGATGGCGTCGGCGACTTCGTAAGCTTCCTCGATGGTGTGCGGGA
>CALMNY010000168.1 GCA_937872125.1 uncultured Candidatus Competibacteraceae bacterium
CGAGCGCCCAGCCCGCCAGTTATGCGAGCAGATACATCAGGCCGTACCAGCGGACATGTAACGGTCCCAGGCTGAACGCTAGCGGGTCAAAATCAGGATGAATCAGCATGAACTCTCCGTGAAAATTACGAGATCATATGGATCACCAGCCGCCAAGGCCGTCTTCGTCAAACAACTTTGCTGACGTTGAACGCTTCATTTAACTCATCCAGTGCGTCTCCCAGATACGCCGCCAATTGGCCCACGTCACTCAAATGATCCCGGCAGGCGATCAAGCCGAAATCCAGGGAATCCTGGTAGCTGGTGACCGTGATATTCAGGTTTTGCTGTTTATAAAGCGCAGACACCGGGTAAATATTCAGCAATTGAGCGCCTTGCATATACAAGGGAGAGCGGGGACCGGGAACATTGGAAATGACCAGATTAAACGGCGGATTGACGTAAGTGGACAGGTGCAGCACTTGTATCAATAGCATGGGAGCGCCGCCGACCATCGCATATTCCTGCGCCGCTTGCGATGACAGATTATTCTGGATCGTTTTCCCTTCAGTGGCTGAATCCTTGATGATTTGCAGCCGTTGTACCGGGTCTTCCACATGAGTCCCCAGATTGCACAGGATAGCACTAACCTGATTGCCATGAGCGTCACTATCCTTGGGTCGAATGGAGACCGGCACCATCGCCACCAGCGGTTTGTCCGGCAACTGATTGATCGCTTTTAAATACCGATGCAAGGCGCCGGCGCAAACGCCGATGATCATATCATTGACGGTGGCCTGAGCCGCTTTCCCAAGCTGCTTGAAAGACTCCAGGGAAAAGGTTTTGACCGCAAAACAACGGTTCGCAGTGACTTCCTGGTTGATGATCGTCTTGGGGCATAAAAAGGGCAAAGGAAGGGTGGTTTCTCCCTTTTTGAGCGATTGAACACCCGTATGCCAAAGAGCGCCGGTCAGTTCATAAACTGCTTTGACCTGACCAGTTGCAAACCCGATCATTCGATAAAGCCGGGTGGGTAGACCAGGTTTCTTCCGGCTTTTTTTCTTTTTGTGCTCGCTAAATTCCCAAGGAAGGGCCAATTCATGAACCGTGGGCGATTTGCTGAGGCATTTTTCCAGGATTTTCATGCCGCCGACGCCATCCAGAATACAATGGTGTATCTTGAAATAGATGGCAAAGCGTCCACCCTCCAGCCCATCAATCAAATGGCATTCCCACAATGGCCGGGATTGATCCATCAGACTTTCATGCAGACTGGATACCAGCGTCAGCAATTGCTCCATGTTCCCCGGTGACGGTAATTGACAATAACGAACATGATTATTCAAATCAAAATCCGGGTCTTCCACCAAGCCAGGAATTCCCAGTTTGAAGAGAGGATACTGAAGCTTCTGATTAAAAGGTGGCGCAAACTCCTGCCCGCTAACAAAGCGTTCAAATAATTCCTGGACAAAATTTGATTCGCCTCCTTCGGGGAGCTGATAAACATGCAGACCACCGACATGCATTGTGGTTTCTGGAGCTTCAATCTGCAGGAATGCGGCGTCAATCAGGGTTAATTTTTTCATGTTATCTCCAAACTTGCAGGTAAATAGACGCTGTTAAACCGGCAACACCCGCGCCAGGATGACCTTGAGATAATCGGTTTCGGGAATGGCGGGATGCACGGGATGATCCGGCCCCTGCCGGCCCTGCTCTAAAATCACCAGATTGCGATCCAGATGCCGCGCTCCTTGCAGCAGGGTTTGCGCCAGTGTCTCGCGCGCCAGCAGTTGCGAGCAGGAGCAGGAGACCAGAATTCCGTCGCGGTCCAGCACCTGCATCGCCATTTCATTCAGCCGCCGATAGGCCAGCGTCCCTTCCTTGAAATCCTTGCGGCGCTTGATGAACGCCGGCGGATCCACGATCACCACATCGAAACGTTCGCGGGCCTCGCGCAGGGCCTTCAACACCACAAAGGCGTCGCCCTGACGGGTTTGCACCCGGTCGCCGACGCCGTTCAACGCGGCGTTGACCGCCACCTGGTCCAGCGCGGCGGCAGACGAATCCACGCACAACACGTCCCGCGCGCCGCGCGCCGCCGCCCGCACGCCCCAGGCGCCGGTGTAGCTAAACACATCCAGCACGCGCCGACCTTGAACGTAGCGGTCCAGGCGGGCGCGGTTGTCGCGCTGATCGTAAAACCAGCCGGTTTTCTGGCCGGTGCGCGGCGCGACCCGGAACCGCAGCCCGTCTTCCTCAATCTCCACGGCGTCGGGAACCACGCCGGCGGCATCAGCGACGGCGCGCTCCAATCCTTCCAGCTCCCGCACCGGACTGTCGTTGCGCCACAGCACCGCCGCCGGTTTCACCACTTTTTGCAGGGCGGCGAGAATGTCGTCCTTGAGCCGCTCCATGCCGGCAGTGGTGATCTGGGCCACGCACAGGTCGCCGTAGCGATCTACGATCAGGCCCGGCAAGCCGTCGCCTTCGCCATAGACCAGCCGGTAGAACGGTTTTGCGTACAACCGCTCGCGCAGGCTCAGCGCCACGTTCAAGCGATGCACCAGCAGCGAGGGACCGAGCGGATGATCGGGGTCGCGGCTGACCAGGCGGGCGCACAGCAGGACGTTGGGATTGATGTAGCCGGCGCCGAGAAATTTGCCGTTGCTGGCCTGGATCGTCACCGGCTGGCCGGGCTGGAACTCGCGCAGCGGCGTGGCGGCGACATCCACTTCGTTGCTGTAGACCCAGAGATGACCGGCGCGCAGACGGCGATCTTCATCTTTGCGCAGGCGCAGCGGAGCAAACTCGGTGGGAGAAACGGAAGTAGCCATGGAAGGGTCCATGTGGGGAAAGAGGATGGGAAGCGCGGCTTACAGCAGGTCGTGCTGCTCGCCGCCGTTATGATCTTTTTTGACGTTGCGGACGAAGGTGATGGCGGTGGGCGGCATTTCGATCTGGGCGTCCGCAAGCAGCGCGGCGATGGTCAGAATTTGCAAACGCGGATAGTCCCGGTTCCAGCCGGGCGAATGATAGAACCCGGCGGCCGTGGCTTCGGTTTCCATCTCGGCGGTGGGCGGCTCCAGGGTAATAAACACGCCCAGCGCGGCCCGTTCCCGCTCCACCACCCCGCGCAGATCGCGCAGGTCGCCGCTTTTGACCTTGCCGCTCTTGACCTGCACCAGCGCCTTTTTGACGGCGCCGTCGGCCTCATCCACGAAGGTGATGACGCCGTCCACGCCCCGGTCGCTGCCTTTTTTGCCGGTGCGGCTGCCCGCAGTTCCGCCCAGCGGTCGCGCTTTCACCAGCGACAGCGCCCACCACTGAAATTGATAGCGGTCGTCCTGGGCCAGCCGCCGCGCCGAGGGTACGTCCATGGGTTCGCCCACCACCGCGTAATCGCGTTTCTCCACCAGCCCGAAGCGGTCCTTGAGCCGATATTTCTGCAAGGCGATGGCCAGATGGGTGATGTCAATGCCGGCCCAGCTCCGGTTGAGGCGCTGCGCCGCCGCGATGGTGGTGCCGCAACCGCAAAACGGATCGAGCACCAGATCGCCTTCATCGCTACTGAGTTGGATGATGCGCTCCAGCAAAGCAACCGGTTTTTGGGTGGGATAACCCAGCGCCTCAGCCGCGCCCCCGGCGATGTAGGCGATGTCGTCCCAGAAATCCTGCAAGGGTACGCCAGGGCTTTCATCGAGAAACACAATCCGGCACCGTTTGATCGGTTTGCCATCCTTGCCCAGCTTGATCCGGCCATGGCTGTTGGGCACTTCGGTCTGCGGCTGATTCCACAATTCCAGTAATTTGTCGTGGCTGGTTCGCCAGCGGGCGGTCGTACCCATAAAATCGTATTCCGCCATCCGGTTTTGTGGATCCAGCATGTTCTCCGCCTTGTAATAACGGCCCGACGGCAACTTCCGCCATTCGCTGGCAAGGTAGGTTTCCGAGTAAGGCATGTACAAGCGATTGAATTTACTTTGATCGCTCCTGGCATAAAACAGAATCACATCGGAAATGCGTCCCAGGCGATTCTTGGAGTCGCTATGCGCGCTGGCGCGTTTCCAGGTAATTTCATTGCGAAAATGCTCCACGCCGAACACTGCATCCAGGATCAACTTCAGATAATGCGAGGCGGTGGGATCGCAGTGCAAATACAGGCTGCCCGTCGGTTTCAACACCCGGTGCAATTCCACCAGCCGCGCCGCCATCATCACCAGATAGGCCAGCATCTGATTCGGCCCAATGAAGCGGCGCAGGGCGTCCACCACGTCCACCACCCGCGCCGGGGCGTGCGCCGCCAGTTCCATATAGGTTTGCTCCGCCGCCCGGTTCCAGTGCCAGGTATCCTCGAACGCCGTCATCTGCGCCGGGGCTTCCTGGCCGCTCTCGTCCTTGAACAGCACGTTGTAGGAGCGGTTGGAGTTGAACGGCGGGTCCAGATAGATCAGGTCCACGCGAGCGGCGGCGAAATACTGCCGCAGGATCGTCAGATTGTCGCCGTAGTACAGGGTGTTGGTCGCGTTCGGTTCCATGGCGGGAGCGGAATAGCCGGCAAACGGTTTGGTGTCAGAATATTCTAACAGAATACCGCAAGCTGCCGTGCCCTTGTTTTTATTATTGATTCTCAGCCCAGGGTGATAAAAATCCTATAATTAATGAGGTTTCGGCTCCGCCGCAACCGTCCGGCGGAAATCGTTTTCCGCCACCCGCCATCCACCCGAACGATGAGGGGGAACCATGTCATTCGCGTCATCCACCCATCTCTGGTCCCGACTCGCCCTGACCGGCGCCGTGTTACTGATTGCAACGTCTTGCAGTTCAACCGGCGATCTGGCGCAACGCCCGCCCGAACCGCCGGGCTTCAGCACAACCGTCACCCAAGCCGGTAACAAACTCACTCGTTACCAACTCGATACCGATACCCAAGGCGTGATCGAGACCGTCAACAACATCGTCAACGTCAGCATCGTGTCGAACGACCCCAACGTCTACAAGGCCGAATACGAAGCCGGTTTCATCCAGGGCAAGCTGCAAGGGCCAAAGATCATCGCGGCCCGCGACAATTCCTGGGACAACGCCTATCTGACTAACCCCAAGCACAGCTATCCCCAGCAGATTCCACCTTCGCCGGCGGAACTGGCGCTGGCGCAACAGACGCTGGCGCTGAATCTTCAATACACTCTTGATTACATCCACCGGGCCAAGGATACGGAGACCGGCCAGAGGATGCAGCGGCTGCTGTACCGCCTGATCGGCATCCAGCACGGCGCAACGCGGGACCAGCCGGCGGCGCTGACGTTCACCGCCGACTGGTCGCCGACCCTGAGCGCCGCTGATCAGCAAATCGGTTATCAGACGCCCACGCTCACCTTCATGGATGTGTATTTCATCAACGCCTTTCAGGACCTGCTCGATGTGCTGCCCGATCACCCGCCGCAAGCCGCCCGCTCGCGGCCAAGCAAGTGTTCCGCCTTCGTCAAGAGAACGCCCGACGACATTCTGATCGCGCACAACAGTTGGTCCGGGTTCCTCAGTCAGACGCAGGCGATGAGCCTGTGGGTCAACGGCGATTTCATGACCTTCAATCCGATTGCGCCCGGCTATCTGGGTTCCAGTTCGGATTTTGGCTACAACAACAAAGGCATTCTGTTTAACGAAACCACCCACCACGCGACCTACACCGAACCCAAGGTGGAGGCGCTGTGGATGTTCTGGCGGGCGACCCTGGCCGAGCAGTTTTCCCGTTCACTGGCGGAGTTCTTCAAGTACATCGCGCTGGAGCCGTCCGGCACCTACATGAACGGCTACATGGTGATTGACGCCAAGACCGGGGAGATTGGGCTGGTGGAAATGTCGTACAAGAGCTTTGTTTTTTACCAGTCGAACGGCAAGGGCGGCTATACGGTCACGACCCAGCCGAAGGGCCTGGATCGGCGTTACGACCCCACGATGGTCGCCGGCGATTACCTCATCGGCAT
>CALMNY010000169.1 GCA_937872125.1 uncultured Candidatus Competibacteraceae bacterium
ATGACCTTGCACATGGCCAAGGGGCTGGAGTTCCCGCTGGTGTTCCTGGTCGGAATGGAGGAGGGGCTGTTTCCGCACAGCCGCTCGGTGGCGGAAGCGCGCCAGTTGGAGGAGGAACGGCGGCTGGCTTACGTCGGCGTCACCCGCGCCCAGCGGCAGTTGTATCTGTGCCACGCCGAGCGGCGCAACTGGTATGGCCGCGAAAACTATCCATCGCCCTCGCGCTTCGTCCGCGAAATTCCCGAGGAGCTAACCCACGACGTGCGCGCCCGGGCGAAGCGACGGAGCAAAAATCTGCATCCGGCCCCGGCCGTCGCTGCGGCGCCCGCCGCGCCCACGGGCCTGCGCCCCCGGCAGCGGGTGCGTCATCCCCAATTCGGTGAGGGCGTGGTGCTGGAGGTCGAAGGCGCGGGTTACCACGCCCGGGCGCGGGTGGATTTTCCCAAAGCCGGCGGCCCCAAGTGGCTGGTGGTGGCCTACGCCAAATTGGAAATGCTGTGAACTCGGTCCCGCGCGTCACGCCCGTTTCCCAACCGACGCTAGCCGATGTCGAACTCCGCTCCAGACCGTCGCAGCCGCGCCTCCCCGAACATCGCCTGAGTCTGAAGGAGGTGCTGGATGAATTGGTCGCCGATGGGCTGGTGGCTAAAACGGATGGCGAACGGGTCAGCGCGGAGGCCCGGGCGGAACGCGGTGAATTGCACCCCCTGGTGGTGATTGCCAACAAGCAGTTGCGCCAGCTTCAGCCGCCCAATTTGGTGTTAAGCCTGGAGCGGCTGACCGAGTGGCTGGCGGGCAAGGTCGGCTTGCCGTACCTGCGCATTGATCCGCTCAAGCTGGATATCGCCGCGGTTGAGCGCCTGTTGCCGTTTGTCTCCTATGAATACGCCACCCGTTACCACCTCCTGCCCATCGCCGTAGATGAACAGCGTGTCGTGTTCGCCACCACCGAACCGTATTTGACCGAGTGGCGCGAGGTGTTGCGGCAAACCTTGCGCAAGGACATTGAACGGGTTATCGCCAATCCGCTGGACATTAACCGTTACCAGTTGGAGTTTTACGGCGTGTCGCGCTCGGTGCGCGGCGCGCTGCGCGGCGTGCTGGAGCCGGCTTCGGGCATCCTCAACTTCGAGCAGTTGCTGGAACTGGGCCGGCGCGGCGAACTCAGCGCCGACGAGCGACCAATCGTACAGATTGTGGACTGGCTGCTGCAGTACGCTTTTTCCCAGCGCGCCAGCGACATCCATCTGGAGCCACGCCGCGAGCAGGGCCGCATCCGCTTTCGCATTGACGGCGTGTTGCACGCGATCTATCAGTTGCCGCCAGTGGTGATGAACGCCGTCACCAGCCGCATCAAGATTCTGGGCCGCATGGATGTGGCGGAAAAACGCCGGCCCCAGGATGGCCGAATCAAGACCCGCACCCCGGCTGGCCGGGAGATCGAATTGCGGCTGTCCACCATGCCTACCGCCTTTGGCGAAAAATGCGTGCTGCGTATTTTCGATCCGGATACGGTGACCAAGAATTTCAGCCAACTGGGGTTTGCGCCCGCTGAAGAAACGGCCTGGCGAGCAATGATCACCCGACCGCATGGCATCGTGCTGGTGACCGGGCCAACGGGTTCCGGCAAGACGACGACGCTGTACACCACCCTCAAGCATCTGGCGAATCCGGAGGTTAACGTCTGTACGGTCGAAGACCCGATTGAAATGGTGGCGCCGGAACTGAATCAGATGCAGGTCCAGCCGGCGATTGATCTAACTTTTGCTCAGGGCATCCGCACCCTGTTGCGCCAGGACCCCGACATCATCATGGTGGGCGAGATTCGTGATCTGGAGGCCGCGCAGATGGCGGTGCAAGCGGCTCTGACTGGGCATCTGGTGCTTTCCACCTTGCACACCAACGACGCGGCTTCGGCGGTGACTCGCCTGCTCGATTTAGGCGTGCCCTACTATCTGATCCAGAACGTGCTGATCGGAGTGATGGCGCAACGGCTGGTGCGCACCCTGTGCCCGCATTGCAAGGAGACTGGCCAGATTGACGGCGCGCTTTGGGAAGCGTTGATCCGACCCTGGCCCTTGCCGAAGCCGGTGACCATCCGGGCGCCGTGCGGCTGTCCAGAATGTCGCAATACCGGTTATCTGGGCCGCATTGGCTTGTATGAACTGCTTACCGTGACGCCGGAACTACGCCGCTTGTTCCGGCCCGATATGGACGCGGATGAACTGCGCCGCCGCGCCAGCGCGCGAGGTATGCGCCCCCTGCGGGTGAGCGCCGCTTTACAGATCGCCGCCGGCCTGACTACCTTTGAGGAAGTGATCCAGATATTGCCGCCATTGGATGAGGACTAACATTGTTTTGTTGTCTTTTTGATACTTCACATTATTTTTGACTATTTTGTTGTGAATAGCACACAATGATTGTGCGTAAATACCGCTCTTAATGTTTTAACCCATGAAAGCAATGACTTTAGGAGTCTGACGATGTCCATGAAAATGACGAAAAGTGCTGTAGCCGCTGCTCTGGCCGCTGGTTTGCTGGCGGGAACCGCCCAGGCTTATGAGGCGGGCAACTGGCTATTCCGGATCGGCGCCTATGGCGTGTTCCCGGAATCCGACAACCTGACGAACGTGCTGGGCACCGGCGCCACGCTCGATGTGGACAATGGTTACAGCTTGGGCTTCAACTTCACCTACATGATCAACCCGAACATCGGGATCGAACTGCTCGCCGCCCTGCCGTTCCGGCACGACATCGAACTGTCAGGGGCGGGCAAGGTCGCCGAAACCGATCATCTGCCCCCGACGGTGAGCGTGCAGTATCACTTCATGCCGGAAAACAGCGTCCGTCCGTATGTTGGCATCGGCCTGAACTACACCAACTTCTTCAACGAAGACACCAAGGGCGCGCTGGAAGGAACCAGCCTCAAGCTGGATGATTCCTGGGGCGTGGCCGGACAGTTCGGTATTGATATTGACGTGGCGCCCAACTGGTTCGTGAATGCTGACATTCGCTATATCGGCATCGAAACCGACGCCAAGCTTAACGGCGTGGGGATCGGCACCGTGGATATCAACCCCTGGGTGGTCGGCCTGACGGTCGGGACCCGCTTCTAACCCGTTGCAACACGTCCCCCACCCCTGCCCCTCGCCCGCCGGCGAGGGGTTTTTTATTCTTGTCTCAAACCTTCTCGGGATAGCCCAGCGTTTTCAGCGCCGCGCTCAGTTCCGCCCGATTATCCCCTTCGGTTTCCACCGTGACCCGGCCACTGGGCACATCCACCGCCACGTCCCGAACCCGGGCCTCCTGGCGCAAGCCGGTTTGAATGGCGCTGGCGCAACCGCTGCATTTGACGTTCTGAACCGTGAATTCGAATGTCATGCTGTTTCTCCGCTGGTGGTTGAGTGACGATGGGAGTATAAGCGTTCGCCCGGCTGGAAGGCTTGTTGCCCCGGAATGGCGCAATAGCCTCCCGCCTTGCCCTATACTGGGGCAATCAGGACCGCGCTCCGGTCCCAAGGTCCACCCAGTGGACGGTCATGACTGGAAAAAATTCCCATGGCACGGTTCCTGCTAAAACGTTCCCGGCATGGAAGGTGACGATCCCAGCACCGACGTTTCCCATCAACGACCGAGATTTTTCAACCCCGAGGAATCAATGACAATGAATGCTGCCGATGTGATGAAGCTGATCGAGGAAAAGGGCATCAAGTT
>CALMNY010000170.1 GCA_937872125.1 uncultured Candidatus Competibacteraceae bacterium
ATCCGCTTCCTGATCAATGGTCACGCAGAACGGGTGCAGGCCCTCGCGGCGGGCCTCCAGCAGCGCCATCCGGGTATCCTCGATTCCGTACCGTCCTTCGTACTGATCGAGATCGTTGGGCTTCCCGTCGGTCAGCAGCAGCAGCAGCCGGCGGGCGGCGGTCTGCCGGCTCAACAAACTCGTGGCATGGCGCACGGCGGTCCCCATCCGGGTGTAATAGCCGGGCTTGATGGCGTTGATCCGGCCGCGCACCGCCGCCGTGTACCGCTCGTCGAAGGTCTTGACCCGATGCACGCGCACGTGCTGGCGTTTGCGCGAGGAGAAACCATACAGCGCGAAGCGGTCGCCGGTCATCGCCAGCGCCTCGGCGAACAGAAACAGGCTGTCGCGGATGACTTCGATCACCCGGCCCTGGTTGTTGACCCAGGCGTCGGTGGACAGCGACAGATCGGCCAGCAGCAGGCAGGCCAGATCGCGTTCCTGCCGCGCCAGTTGCCGGTACAGGCCGTGTTCCTGACCGTGTTCGCCGCTGGCGCAATCGGCGGCGTGGCGCACGCAGGCGTCCAGATCCAGTTCCTCGCCATCGGGCTGAGCGCGCCGCCAGCCGCGCCCGGGGCGCAGAATTTCAAACTGCCGGCGCAGGCGCTGAGCGTCGCGGCGGAGGGGGGGCGGCAATTCGCAGGGCTGGGCGCGGCGGGCCAGCATTTCCTGCACGCAGCAGTAATCCGGCACGAGCAACCGTTTGCGGTAGTCCCACTCCGGAAACTTAATCCCCGGCCCCAATGGCAAATCGTCTTCGCTGGCGGAGGGCAGGTCGAGATCGAAGCGCACTCTCGACGCGGTGGTGGAGCCGTCGCGGGTGACGCTCAGCATGTCCATGTCATCCGCGGTTTGGCCGGCGTTGGGTTCCGGCTCATCGTCGGTGGCCCGGTTGACCCGTATAAACTCGGCCCAGGACAACAGGCTTTCGGCCCGGAACGGCGCCAGGAAGGGGCTTTTGCGTTCCGGCAAGTCCACCCGTTCGGCGCGGCGGCGCTGGCGGTCGCGTTCGGCCGGGTTGCCGCCGCCGCCGGATTGGGTATCGCCATCCCGGCGCTGGGACTGGCCGGCGGTGGGGGGCGGGGGAGGGTAGAGCCAGAGCGGCACCGGTTGCGGCGGGCGGCGGGCGGCGGGTAAATCCAGCACGCTGCCCGGTTTACACAGCGCTTGCCGCACCCCATTTTCCTGGGCCGCCTCATCCGGGGGCAGCCGTTCCGGCGGGATTCGCAATTCCAGAACGGCGGTGGCCAGGCAGTGATAGCGGGAGCGCAGGCCGGGGAAACGGTCGAGGGCGATCAGCGTGCCTTGCTGATTTTGTCCCCACCAGGGCGCATCGGGGTCCACTGCGTCGTGAGCGGCGGCCAGGGCGATGAGCCAGAGATAGAGATCGCGGTTCAATGTCCGTTGCGGAAACAGGGCCAGTTCCGCCGGCAGTTGCAGAGTTTCCAGGTCCCGACAGGCAGGCGTGATCTTTTCCCCCACCCCGGCGACCCGCGCCAGCCAGCGCCGCCGCGCGCCGTGCCGGATCGCCGCCGCCGGCGCGACCCTCAGGCCGGGATCGCCGCCGAACGCGCGAAACAGCAGGCCAGCGGTTTTTTCGATTTCAGCCAGAGTAACCGCCGCATCCGGGTAGTGGCGCTGCGCCGCACGGGTGATGAAGCGATGCCAGAGCGCGCCAACGTGTTCTTCCATGTCAGTATGATGAATCCGGCGGGGCCGACAAAACTGGTTTCACGAGAACTGCTCCGCCTGTGCCAACGCCTGCTCCTCAGCGTCCGCGAAATCCTCAGCTACTGCCGCGATTTCTTCGCGATCCAGCAACGCCGCTTCCGCCGCGAAAGCGGCGAGCAACCGTTGCCGTTGCCGCCATCCCGCCGTGGGCGCCGGGGGACAAAAACCCTCGGCGCCCCGATTGGGCGGTAATAAATGGCCCACCTTCAAAAAACCAAGGGCCTGCTTTTACTTGCAAGCGCCCACGTCTTTACCGGCAGGAATATCGCATTTCTTGGAAGCGCATACCACATCGCGCTTGCAAGGTTCACCCGCAGGCTGTGGTGGTTTGCACTGCGGGGGCGTCAAGGCCAAAATACAAATCTTGCCATCTTTACAATCCGCATCGCTTTTGCATTCTTCCGCTGCAAAAGAGACTGCCGGTAGAGATAACGACGCGATCACTGCCATTGGGAATAAAAATTTCTTAAGCATTTTTTGCCCCTTTTTGATGGTCAGGGATGGAAATCGCCTCATTTGATTCGAGAAAACCAACCGAGGCGTTAGCCCAAGGTAATCCCTTTGACGCGATTACCCGGGATTTCTGGGCAGCGGATTCGCTGGTCAGCAAGCCCTGTGAGCCATCCGCTTCCAATGCTTTCTGTCCCTCAATCCAGCTCAACAGGCTCCCCTCGGGATTATTCCGCTGCACGGTTTCGCAGGCGTCAATGCACTGGCCGCACTGGGTACAGGCGAACATCAGGCGCTTGATGTTACGCGGTTTGAGCCGCATTGGGCAGACGTGATCGCAGAACGACTGGCAACTGGCGCAATCGCGGGCGCGTTCGCGCTGGTAGCCGACCACCATCGCCTTGCGGTTGGCCATCCAGACCAGGCTTTGAAACATGCCGGCTGCGCAGGCGTAACGGCAGAACAGATGCCGGGCCAGGGTGAATTCGAGGAACAACAACCCCGTGCCCACGCCGATGAACAATGCCTGATTGCGGGTCGGGGTCAGATTGAACAGGTTGCTGTAAACCTCCGCCGGCGGCAGCAGATACGTCAGCAGCACCACCGCCCACAGGAACGCGAAGGCCAGCGCGAAGGGAATCACCAACAGCCAGTAGCGGGTATCGGTCGGCGCCGGCGTGCCGTCGGGATGCCAGGGCGGCCCCGGCTTTTTGTCCCAAATGCTGTGCTTGCCGCTGGCCTTGCGCACCAGTTGATTGATGGTTTCCACTACCGAGAAATGCGGGCACATCCAGCCGCAATACAGCCGGCCCCAGCGCCAGGCGATGCCGAGAAAAGTAACGGCCAGCAGCAGGATCGGTACGATCACCCGCAGCAGAATGTTGAGCGCCATTTGCGTGTTGCTGATCCGGCCCGCCAGGTAGTCATCCAGCCCCAGCGTCCACGGCTGGCCGAACACGATCAGATGGCCCTGGGTCAAATCGAAGCGCAGCAGATCGAAGACCGGGGCGAACACGAACAGGATGAAAAAGCCGCTCTGATAGAGGACGCGCTTGCGTTCAAAGGGAGTCATGACCACAGATTTCCAACCAGAGGATACCGATAAGGCTGTCCGGCCATGGCCCGCGCCAGGCCGAAAATGCCGAAAAATACCAGCGTGGTGTGCGCGGTAGTGAAGTAGAGAATGGCGACTACCCAGGTCCAGCCGGAATCGTAGCCGCCCAGGACGACGATGAGCAAATTGGCCACAATCAGCAGCACGCCCGCCCACAAACTGGCGGACAACGTCTGCTGCAAATGAATCCGCGCCAGCGGCGGCGCATCCCGGCGATAGCGGAAGAACAACCCCAGCAGCGCCAGGAATGCCGGACCCGGCAGCAGCAACAGATTGATCAAATACAGCGACTCCGCCGCGATGGCGATGCCCTGTCCGGGGGGCGGCGCATCGGAGGCCGGCAGGTCAGGCGAAACTGGCATTCACCACCTCCAGCAGCGCCGCGGCGGTCGGTTCGTCGTCGGTCAGCGCCTCGACCAGCGCCACCCGGCAAGCGGTCACCCGATCCATGCCGCCGCGAATCAGTTGCGCCGCGTAGACCAGCAGGCGGGTGCTGGGAACCTCGTCCAGGTCATGCTCCTTCAACGCGCGGAAGGCGCCGGCGAGCTTGACCAGTTGACCAGCGGTAGCGGGGTCGCAGCCGGTTTCGCCGATGACGATGGCCTGTTCCCGTTCCAGGCTGGGAAAATTGAAGCGCAAAGCCAGAAACCGTTGACGAGTGGAGGGTTTCAGGCTCTTGAGCAGGTTCTGATAGCCAGGGTTATAAGACACCACCAGCATGAAGCTCGGCGGCGCCGGCAACACTTCTCCGGTGCGTTCGATGGGCAGCACCCGCCGGTCGTCGGCCAGTGGGTGCAGCACTACGGTCGTGTCCTTGCGTGCTTCCACCACCTCGTCGAGATAGCAGATGCCGCCCTCGCGCACCGCCCGGGTCAGCGGCCCGTCGCACCAGACCGTCGCCCCGCCGTGCAGCAGATGCCGGCCCACCAGATCGGCGGCGGACAGATCATCGTGGCAGGCGACGGTGTGTAGCGACAAGCCCAACCGGGCCGCCATGTGGGCGACGAAGCGGGTCTTGCCGCAACCGGTTGGTCCCTTGATCAGCAGTGGCAGCCGATTGCGCCACGCCGCCTCGAACACCGCACACTCGTCGCCGAATGGCTCGTAGTAGGGGATTTCCAGCGAGGTTGGCGGGAGGTCCGGCTTCATGACAACACCCTCCCCCTGGGGTGGGGGAGGGGTAGGGTGGGAGGATTGAACGCTCAACTCGCAGCCGGCTGAGCCGCGCCGACTTCGGCGGTCTGCGGCTTATCCTTGGCGAAGAAGCTGTAGAGGTACACCACCAGTCCGGTGGAGAACACCGCCCCGGCGATCCAGCGGAGCCAGTAGAACAGCGCCAACTGATCCTGCACCACCATGAATTCCTGGGGATCAGGAATGACCCGCTGCAACCAGACTTGCAGGATGCCGGCGCCGGTGAGGAACAGGGTGATGAACACCATGGAGACCGTCATCAGCCAGAACGCCCACATCTCCAGCACCTGCGCGCGTTCCGGGTTGGCCTCGCGCCCCCGCAGCATCGGCATGGCGTAGGAAATGATGGTCAGCACCACCATGACATAGGCGCCGAAGAACGCCAGATGGCCATGGGCGGCAGTGATCTGGGTGCCGTGAGTGTAGTAGTTGACCGGAGCCAGGGTGTGCAGGAACCCCCACACGCCAGCGCCGAGGAAGGCCATGACGCCGGTGCCCAGCGCCCACAGGGTGGCGGCCTTGTTGGGATGCTCGCGGCGGCGGCGGTTGACCATGTTGAAGCAGAACACCGTCATGGCGAAGAACGGCAGCGGTTCCATCGCCGAGAAGATGCCGCCCCACCACTGCCAATAACCGGGAGCGCCGATCCAGTAGTAGTGATGGCCGGTGCCGATGATGCCGGTGACCAGCGCCATGGTGATGATCACGTACAGCCATTTTTCGATGACTTCGCGGTCCACGCCGGTGATCTTGAGCAGCACGAAGCCGAGGATGGCGGCCATGATCAGTTCCCAGACGCCCTCGACCCACAGATGCACTACCCACCACCAGAAGTATTTGTCCTTGACCAGGTTGGCGGGATTGTAGAAGGCGAACAGGAACAGCACCGCCAGCCCGACCAGGCCGGTCAGCAGGATGAGGCTGAGCGCGGTCTTGCGGCCCTTGAGGATGGTCATGCCGATGTTGTACAGGAAGGCCAGCGCCACCACCACGATGCCGATCTTGGTGAGCAGGGGTTGCTCCAGGAACTCGCGGCCCATGGTGGCCAGAATGTTGTTGCCGGTCATGTCGGCCAGGCTGGCGTAGGGCACCATCAGGTAGCCGACGATGGTCAGCGCCCCGGCGACCAGGAAAATCCAGAACATCAGGTGCGCCAGCAGCGGGCTGTGCAGCTCGGTTTCGGCTTCCTCCGGCACCAGGTAATAGGCTGCGCCCATGAAGCCGAACAGCAGCCAGACGATCAGCAGATTGGTGTGCACCATGCGGGCGATGTTGAAGGGAATCGCCGGAAACAGCAAATCGCCGACCACGTATTGCAGGCCGAGAATCAGACCAAACAGAATTTGCCCCACGAACAGACCGATGGCGGCGATGAAATAGGGCTTGGCCACCGCCTGGGATTTGTATTGCAATTGCATGATTGCCTTGTCCTCTGTGGTGAATGCCGGAGTTCAACCTTTGATGTTCGGTGGCCATTTTTCGGTGTTGATTTCCGAAGTCCATTTCAGGAAGGCCACGATGTCATCCAGTTGCTGGTCGGTGAAATCAAACTGCGGCATGGACCGCCGGCCAGGCACGCCTTCCCTGGGACGGTATTTGATCCAGATTTTGATGAATTCCGCGCCGCGCCGGGGATAGACGTTGCCCAGTTCCGGCGCGAAGTAGGCGCCTTCGCCCAGCAGGGTGTGGCAACCGATGCAGTTGCGGGTTTCCCACAGATGTTTGCCGCGCACGACCTCGGCGGTCAGGTTTTCGCGGTGGTCGCGCTCCGGCAGCCTCCAGGTGGTGTGGAAAGTGAGGGCGAGAAACAGCAGCAACGTGAACAGCGTGCCGCCATAGAAGATGTTTCGCGCCATGGATTTGGTGAAGAACGCGCTCATGAGCACCTCATTACTCGGCGATGATGCGAGCCGCCCGGTCGAAATCCGAGCGGACGGGAACGCCGGCCATGTTCCGAAAATCACGGCGATTATTCCTTGATAAGGGTCAAGGAATGCTGGCCCAGTGCTCGGCACAATCGTTGCCAATTGATTGAGTTAAGGAGAAAAACCATGGGCGCCATCGCCGACTATTTCGCCGCCGAGCATCGCAGTTGCGATGAAGTGTTCGCCACTGCCGAGGAAGCGGCCCAAACCGGTGATCTGGCCGGCTGTCAGACGCGGTTCCAGCAGTTTCACGCGGCCATGGAGCGGCATTTCCAGCAGGAAGAGCAGGAACTGTTTCCCGCCTTCGAGGAGGCCAGCGGCATGTTCATGGGGCCGACGCGGGTGATGCGGCTGGAGCATCAACAAATGCGGGACACCTTCGACGAGATGAACAACGCGCTCGCCAGCGGCGACCTGGAGGAGTTCCTGGGACAGGCGGAAACGTTGTTGATCCTGATGCAGCAGCACAACATCAAGGAAGAGCAGATGCTATACCCGATGTGTGATCGGGCGCTGGGCAGCACTGCTGCGTCAGTGCTCGA
>CALMNY010000171.1 GCA_937872125.1 uncultured Candidatus Competibacteraceae bacterium
AATTCTCATTTTGGTTTGGTGAAGTGAGTGGATTCCCCCAAACCCACCCAAAGCGAGTCCATGGTTTGGACTCGTGCGCGGTTAGCACCAGGTTGTGGGGGTTCTCGTTCCCACGCTCCAGCGTGGGCGCCAGTGCGGTTGCAAAATGAGAATTCCTGGCGTGGTCCTCCTCCCGCTGCTGGGGCTGCTGGTCGGCGTTCGGGTGGCGTGCGGCACGGTGCTGGTTCTCTATCCGGACGCCCCCGCGCCCTACCAGCAGGCCTTCGCGCAGATCGTGGCGGGGATCGCGCGCACGGCGCCGGGTCCGCTGCAGACCCTGGCACTGACCGCCGAGTGGGAGCCGACCCACGTCCGCCGCTGGCTGGACGCCCGGCGGGACCCGGCAACCGCCCTGGTGTTACTCGGCCAGCGCGCGCTACAGGCCTACCCGGCGGACTGGGCCGAGCGGCCGGTGCTGGTCGGCGGCATCAATGCCCTGCCCGGCCAAACCCCCTGGCCGGGGATCAGTCTGATCGTCGATCCCGAGCGGTTCGTGCACACCCTGCGGGAAGGACTCCCCGCCATCACCACCGTCGTCGTGATCCATCACGCGGAAGACCAGGTCTGGCTCCAGCGGGTCGAACAGGCCGCGGCGAGCCGGGGGTTGCGGGTCGAACCGCTGGCCGTCGCCGACGCGGAATCCGCCGTCCGGCAGATCACCCAGGTCCTCGCGCGGATCGATCCGCGCACCACCGCGCTGTGGTTTTCCCGCCAGACCCTCAGCCTGAATACCGAACTGATTTTTCCCTTCGTGCTGGAGGAAACCTGGAACCGCCGGATTGTGGCGTTTTCGGACACCGTAGCCCATACCCAGCGCGGGTTGCTGTTTGCGCTCTATCCGGACTACGGCGGCGTGGGCGAAGAACTCGGCGAGCGCCTGCGGGACGCCGCCCGCCCCGCCGCCGGGCTGCGCTATACCCGCGCCGCCCGGTTGGCGCTGAACATCCGCACCGCCCGCCATCTGGGCCTGACCCTGCCGCCGGCCCTGCTCGACCGGGCCGGGCCGGTGTTTCCCGCGCCGTAATCGGAGCCCGGCGATGCGCGCGTGGTCCTCGCTCTTCCCCCTGACGCTGCGCCAGGTGCTGGGGATCGTGTACCTGCTCGGCATCGCGCTGCTGGCGGTGGGCATCGCCGGCGGGCTGCGGGACCATCTGAACGGCCAATTCCGGGAACAACTGCTGCACCATGGGCGCACCCTGGCTGAGCGGCTGGCCGAAGACAGTCGCCTCGCCCTGATCCAGCACGCGCCGGAGAATATCCGGATTCGCGCGGACGCGACCCGCGATTTTCCCAACGTCGCGGGAGTCGCCATCCTGACTCGCCTGGGCGAGCCGCTGGTCGCGATCGGCACCCTGCCATTCTCGCCGGCGGCGCGGCCGCCGCTCGCGGGGGCCGCACCGGGAGCGCGCCTGATCCACGAAGACGACCGCTCCCTGGTGCTCGTCGCGCCGGTGTGGATCGCCGCCGATCCGGCCCGCCCGGATCCGTTTACCCTGGCCGAACCGGCGCCGCCCGCCGGAGCGCCAGACCCGCCGGCTCCGGCGGAGTGGCTGGGGACGGTCGCGCTGACCCTGAGCAAATCCGCTTTGGATGCGGCGGTGCGCGCCACCGACCGCCAGCTGCTGGCGGCCATCGCCGCGGGCGCGACCCTGGTGGGGGTGGGCCTGCTGGCCCTGTTGGGATGGATCGCCCGGCCGCTCCAGCAGTTGGCCGCGCACATGGCCGATCCCGAAACCCCGCGGCGCTACGCCCCGGCGCCGGAGCAGGGCGTCCGCGAGGTGCGCGCCATGGCGGCCGCCTTCAACGCCCTGATCGCCGCGTTCGCCCGGGTCAATCAGGACCTGGTGGCCACCAACACCGCCCTGGAACGCTCCCGCCACGACCTGACCGGTCGAGTGCGGAAGTCGACTGCGGATCTGGTGGCCGCGCTGGAACAACTGGAACGCCAAAACACCGAGTTGGCGCACGCCCGCGAACAGGCCCTGGCCGCCAGCCAGGTCAAGTCGGCGTTCCTGGCCCACATGAGCCACGAAATCCGCACCCCGCTGCACGGCATGGTGGGGTTCATTTCGGTGTTGGCCCGCGCCGACCTGCCGCCGGCCCAGGCCGAACCGGTGCGGATGTTGATGACGTCGGCCGAGCATCTGGTGAAAGTCATCGACAGCATCCTCGATTTCTCCAAGCTGGAAGCGGGCAAAGTCACCCTGGCACGGGCGCCCTTCGCGCTCCGCGACACCCTGCACATCGCCGTGCGGCTGTTCGCCCCCGCCGCGCGGGCCAAGGGTCTGGGGTTGGGGCTGGACGTCGATCCCGCCCTGCCGGCGCGGGTGCTCGGCGACGACCAGCGGTTGATCCAAGTCCTCGCCAACCTGGTCGACAACGCCATCAAGTTCACCGTGCACGGCGCTATCCAGGTGCGGGCCGAGCGCGTCGCGCGCGGGAATCACGGCGTCACTCTGCGGGTGACCGTGCGCGATACGGGCCTCGGCATCCCGCTGGAACAACAGACCCGGATTTTCACCGCCTTCGACCAGGTCGAAGCCGCCACGACCCGGTCCCAGGGCGGAACCGGCCTGGGCCTGGCCATCTGCCAGCAGTTGGTCGCGCTGATGGGCGGCCGGCTCACCGTCGACAGCCAGGCGGGGGTCGGCTCCACCTTCCAGATCGAACTGGACCTCGCGGAGGCGGAAGCGGAGGCAGAGGCCGAGGCCGAGGCCGAGCGCCTCGAACCGGAGCCGCCGCCCGCGCAGTTACCGCCCCCCTGGCCGCCGGCCGAACGCCCCGACGCCGAACCTACTGCCGGCCCCGAGGCGGCGGGCGACTGGACGCCGATCCGGATTCTGGTGGTGGACGATAACGCCGCCAATCGCGCCCTGGCTCGCCTCGTGTTCGCCGAGCGCGCCGCCGAGGTCGACCAGGCGACCGATGGCCAAACCGCCCTGGACGCTTGCCAACGCACCCGCTACGACCTCATTCTCATGGACTTGCGCATGCCCGGGATGGACGGGCTGGAAGCCACCCGCCGGATTCGCCAGTGGGCGGATAATCCCAACCACGCCGTCCCCATCGTCGGCCTGACGGCGGCCGTATGGCAGGAGGAGCGCGATCGGCTGTGGCACGCCGGGCTTTCCGACTGCCTGTACAAACCCCTCAAGGCCGAGGTGCTGGCCGCCGTGCTCGATCACTGGGGCCTGAGCGGGCGCCGGAACGCGCGCCACCCGAGGTTTCAACCCGAGCGAGGTGACCCCTGATGCCCCTGCCCGACGCCGCCGCGGACGCCGCCCGCGACCCGAACGCGCCGCCCGCCCTGGAGACTGTCCTCGACCTCCCCTATCTGCACACCCTCACCGGCCAGCCGCAGCAGCTCCGGGGCGTGGTGCAGGCGTTCGTCGCCAGCAGCGAACCGGTCCCCCGCCGGCTGGCCCAGGCCCTCGCCGCCCGCGACGACCGGCACGCCCGCGATCCCCAGCCGGTCCAGACCTCGAGCCGGTGCTCCTGATCGGGGGGCGGGCGAGCGCTACTCCGATCCGGTCACGCGCACGGGGCCAGCCCGAACCCGGGCTTTCCCCCACGGCGCTCGCCGCCGGGCGGCGCCAGGCGTGGACGCTGGCCACCCGGATCGCGTTCCGCCACGGGTTCCCGCGCCTGGTGCGCCGCTGCCCTGTCGGGTATGGGTTTCTGCTGATCGACCTGCCGGCGCCCGCCGCCCCGCCGCCGGACCCGGGCGCGCTCCGCATCGCCCTCTGGTGGCAGTTGGCGAGCAGTTCGGGGCTGTTCACCGCCCCTCGGGAAACCGTGACTCCGCTCCTGCCCGCCGCCTCCCCGCTGGCCCGCCTGCTGCGCGACCCCGACCGGCCGTTCGCCGCGCTGCGCGCCGCCCTCGCCCCGCCGGAGCCCGAAATCGCCCTGGCCCTCCTCGGCCAGCAGGCCGAGGCCGAGGACTGGCGGGATGTCCTGCGCCTGCTCGCGGTGTGCCGGCGGTTGCAATACGGCGCCCGGTCCGGCGGCGGCGATCTGTGGAGGCGCGATGCACGGCAAAGAGGCTGAGTTGCTGCTGGCGGGGTTCATCTACGTGGCGCGGTGCCTGGCGGAAGGCGATACGGCCACCTTGCGGCGGATGGGCCTGGGATGGCCGGACCTTCGGGCGCTGAACCGGCTGGGTCTGGGCGACGTCCTGCGCCTGGTCCGCCAGGCCGCGACCGCGCCCTTTTTGGAAATCCGCTTCGATCGGGCCGCCTTCCAACGGCAACTGGAGCGGCTCGAGGCCCAGCGCCAGGCCGAGGACCAACGGCTGGCGCTGCTCCAGGGCGATGCGCCCCAGGCGCTGCTCCACGCCCTGTTCGGCACGACCCTCAAGGAGTACTACGGCTATCGCCGGCTGCTCGGCCTGGGACCCTGCGCCGAGCGGCGGCCCCGCGCCCCCGACGACGCGACCCTGCGCGCCGTGTGGCAGGCCTGGCAGGCGCACGGGCTGGATCGGTTACCGGAGGGTCCGCAGCCGGAACACTATCTGGCGCTCCACCAGGCCACGGGGCTTTCCCTGCGCACGATCTGGCCCTTGGCGCGCGCGTGGGTAAACGCTGGCCTGCGAACCCGGGCCGGTAACTAGCCTTGTACTCCGTATCGGGCTATGATTTGACGTTAAAATACCATGAATCATCACTACGACAATTCAGGAGGCGGCGTCGAACCGGCCTTATCCGCCAGACGCCGAACCACGATGGTGTAGTCACTCGCCAGCGGAAATCCTACAAAAGCCAAAAACCCCCTAAACAGGGGGTTCGAGAGTAGAGGGTTGAACGCCGTCCGTCGATCCGCTCAGGACAACGATCAGAAGCAGAAAGGACTGTTTCTGATTATAGCGGTTCGCAACGTGCTTTCAAGACCTCTCAGGGTAGTTGTTTGCCTGAGAAAGGGGATCGTCATGCCGTTGCCCGCCCATCGCCCGCATTTTGTCCCACCCGCAGACCGACTCGTTTGGCGCTACCGGCGCGGGTCACCGCCCCGACTCGGGCGCACGTAAGGTCCGTTCCCACCACTGGTTAGGGTTGTTGACTGGCTCGCCGCCCCTGTCTCACGGGGACGACGGGTTATTCCGCCCGTGCCTTGGCTATGTCACTCGGACCCCCAGATCCTGGTTCGTCCGGCGCCCGCGCGCGGTGCCGGCGGACTGCGGCTGTTGTCGCCCGGGGTAACCCCTGCGGGTACGGTTCGTATGCACATCGCCTCAAGAGCGTCACCTCGCCCGTGAGGGCCTATCCAGCCGTGCCGGTGGTTATTCCTTCCGCCCAAGAAAAATCCCATCTATGCGGAGTCCGTTGGGATACCTGCGCTCCTGACCCGTGCTCTTCACTCAATCAGAAACGTATCCAGCCATGCACCGGAGACATGCGCATCATCAACCAGCTATCTTTCGGGGGCGGTCATGAGC